>NZ_JBSFZS010000041.1:0-64844 GCF_053600395.1 Streptomyces sp. NPDC005070
ACCACAGCTTGCGGGCGCGCGGGGTTTCGGTGGAGTGGCCGTTGCTCAACCAGACGCTGTCCGCGCTGCGGCCCAAGGGGGTGCCCTCGGGTGAGTAACGCGTTGGGGGCTGTTCAGCCATGCGCTTCTCCTAAGGATTCGGAGAGCTGGTCCCGCAGCCCTTGCGCAGTTCATTGTCGGAGCGGGTCTTCGGGCCCCAGCCAATGCCGCTGGCGTCGCCCTGCATCACAGGGTAGTAGGTGTCGGTGCCGCCGCCGTCATTGCAGTCCGTCGACCATCCGTAGTCGATGAAACTGTTCGAGGTAAGGCCCGTGCCGTGCCCGTCGTTGTAGCCGCGCGGCCCGCTCCACGAGCTGCGCCACATCTGGCTCTGGAGCTTCTGCGAGCCAAAGGAGCCAAAGGAGCCGCTACAGGCTTGCGAGGTCTCCCACTGGAACCACGCGCCCGCTCCGGCGCCGTGGAAGGAGACGTCCGAGATGTACACCGAACAGCCTGCCGTCGCAGGTGCAGCGCGCCTGGCGGGTTTGCCCTCCCCGGGCTTGTAGGTGAAGGAGTACAACTCGCCGTTCTCCTTCCGCCCCACTCCCCGATCGTGGTCCCCGCCATCACCCGGTGTCCGTCCACGATCACGTGCCGAGTCGAGGGCCCGGAATCGTCAGAGGCAGCCGACGCCGCTACCGCGACCGAGGTGCCTGATCCCAGGACAACGGCTGTCGCCAGGCCAACCCCTGTGACCGACAGCAGCGCCCGTCCGGGGCCTGGCCCGGGGACCTTGCTCTCACCTGGCCAGCCGGCCCAGCAGCGCCGAGGCGGACAGGACGCCGAGAGCCGCGGCCATGGCCAGTACGCCGTAGTCGAGGGCCAGATGCGCGGGTGTGCCGAGCAACAGGCCGCGCAGGGCGTCGACTTGGTAGCTGAGCGGGTTGACCAGGCTGACGGCCTGGAGCCAGCCGGGCATGACGGACACCGGGTAGAGGGCGTTGGAGCCGAAGAACAGCGGCATGGTGATGGCCTGGGTCAATGCCGGTCCACAAGGCATTTTCTGTCGGCTGGCATCCGGCCAACCGTGCTACCACTGCCCCTCAATCGTGCACCCCCTGTGTCCGAGATGATCTATTCCAAGGGTCAGTGATCGTAGGCGATCAGTGAGCGTAGGACGGTTTGTCCGGTGGCGTCGTTGTGCCAGATCGCGGCGGTCAGCGCGAGGATATGTTGCATGACGCGGGCTATGTCACCTCCGGGTGTGCGCCCTCGGTGCCGTTCGAGGTCAAGCTGTCCGGAGACGAAGCAATCACCGCCGCCCGCCACCGTGCCCACCAGGCATTCGCCCAGCTGTTCACCGCCCTGGGTACTGGACGTCACCGCCTGCACTACTGCCCTCCGGTGTGGAGGAAGGCCCTATCACGCCGTCTGCTTCGGTTTCCTAGCCCAGCAGGCGGAGTCGGGTCTATTGACGGTGGCCGGTGGCCAGTTCGAGAATGACACGTCATTCCGCGTTCCGCTGACGTGAGGGGAACTCCGTGCCCGGAGGTGTGGTCGACAAGCGGGACGCGATCCTGCGCGCCGCGGGAAAGGTGTTCGCCGAACGCGGCTACCACGCGACCGGTATCTCCGACATCGCGCGGGAGCTCGGCGCCGGACACGGCACGTTCTACCGTTACTTCAAGAACAAGGAGGACATCGCGCGGAGCGTGGTGTCGCGGGCGCTCGGCCGGATAACGGACGTACTGTCCGACGAAGACCCCGGCTCCTCGGAGACCCTGTCGCAGTACCGGGAGCAGGTCAGGCGGATCGGCCAAAAGTTGTTCGAGCTCGTCGTTGCGGAACCGGAGTTGGGCCGCATTCTGTTCTACGACGCGATAGCCATCGACCGCGCCGAGCCCGACCTCGCGGGCCAGGCCATGGAGGCGGCAGCCGCTTACACCGCCGCATTCATCCGCAATGGCCAGGACCGTGGCTTTCTGCGTCGCGATCTGGACGCACATGTGGTCGGGCTCGCGGTGAACGGGATGATCGTGACCGGAGCCGTACGCCTGCTGCACGTGCAGGACCCGGCCGGCATGCGTGAGCCGTGGATCCACACGGTGGAAACCCTCATGTTCGACGGCCTCGGCTCCTCCTGAGTCGCAGGCCCGCAAGGACCGTTCATTTCTTCTGCCTTCGAAGCGGAATGACATGTCATTCCGGAATGGAGAGCACGATGGTCCAGGTCGACGTCTTCTGGTCGTACGGCATCGGCGCAAGCTTCGCGACCGCCGCCGCGTACCGGCTCGTCAGCAGGCCCGGTTCGCCCCGCCGCCGCGTCCTTCGGTGGTCGGACCCGTACCTGATGGGCACCGTCCTGTACTGCTCGGTGCTGTTCGCGCCCAGCGGCGTATGGCTGCTCTGGGGCTTCCCGGACTGGGAGACGATGCAGGTGGCGCGTGGGCACGAAGCGCTGCCCGCCTGGCTGGTCGCCCTGTTCGCCGCAACCAACGTGAGCCAGGGCCTACTCGGATACTGGGTCGCTGCGCGGCTGATCGCGGCCGACCGCGCGTACGCCGCCTTCCTCCAGGCCGGAGTGGGCTACCTCGGGATGTTCTTCCTCCTGGTCCACGGCTGGGACGGGCGCGGGTACCAGCGGTTCTTCTCGGCCGACCGGAAGACCTTCGCATCCTGGCCGGAGCACCCGGGCTTCGGGCAGGTCCTGTCGCGCGTCGGCGACTGGCTGTCTTCGCCGGTCGCGCTGACGCTGTACGGGATGGGAGCTGTCCTCGTACCCGTGATGCTGGGAGCGATGGTCTCCTGGCTCGGGTCGGGCGAGCGTGAGCCGGGCAGCGGTGCGGCACCCGGACACGTCCGCATCGTGCTCGCGGTGCTGAGTGCCGTCTTCGGAGTGGCGCTCGGCAGCGCCATAGCCGCAAGTGTTCTGATCCATCTGCTGGACTGGTGGCTCGGCGTGCCCGCCGCGGCGGCCCTCATCGCCCTGGCCGTCGTCCGGCGTGGGACGGGTGCGGCCCACCGCGCTTTCGGGCTGCTGACCCTGCCCGATGTGCACAGCGGCCGCCCGCGGCACGTGCCCTCGGCTGGCTGACGGCGTCGGGAGGACCCCCAGTGTCACGACATACCGGACATCACCCCGGCCGGCTCCTGGACGGCACCGAGCTGCACGCCTACAACATGATCGCCTTCACCGACGACCGCCAGGGCGTCAGCGTCCACCGCCTCGTACAGACCGTCCTGCGCACCCGCACCCCGTCTCAGTCCGGGCCCGACTCGTACGCTCTGGGCCGCAGCGAGGCCGAGCAGGCCGTCCACCAGGCCCTGCCCACCCAACCGGACGACTTCCTGCCAGAACCCACCGCCCTGCGGGAACGCCTACTCCCCCATGCCCTGGCTCTGACCGAGTCCACGCCATCGGACACCCCCACCTCAGCCGACACCGCCGACACCGCCGACACCTACCACCAGATTGCCCAATACCTCCACCGGCAAGGCCGCGACGCCCACACCATCTCGCTGCGCACCGCCGTTCTCGCCCAGCGCGAGCCGGTACTGGGCCCCATCCACTCCGACACACTGAGTAGCCGCAACAACCTCGCGTGGGCCTACCGGGCGGCGGGAAACCTGAAACGAGCCATCCCCCTGCTGGAAGACACCCTCGCCCAACGTGAACAAATCCTGGGCGACACCCACCCCGACACCCTGGCCAGCCGCAACAACCTCGCCTGCGCCTACCGAGCGGCCGGGAACCTGGAACGGGCCATCCCCTGCTGGAAACCAACCTCGCCCAGTGCGAGCGGGTCCTGGGCAATACCCACCCCGACACACTGAACAGCCGCAAAAACCTCACATGCGCCCGCCGAGAGGCCAAAGCTGCGCGGAAGGAAAATCCAGCAGGTGCCACCGGCCCTCACCAACCCACACCAAATGTGTGACCCAGTAGATCTCAGCGACCACTCGCGCGTAGCCCGGAGCGAAGGGGGGCGCGCCAGGCCCGTGCCCGATCATGCGGGACCACCGGGGATCGAGACAGCGGCTTGCAGGGATGCAACGCGGCCCCGCCGCAGGTCATTCGGATGAGCCACTCTTACTCAATGGCCTGGGTCAATGCCGGTTGACAAGGTATTCACTGTCGACCGGCGTCCGGTCGATGGAGCGGCCGATGTAGCTCATGGGTGCACCGGCCTGGGGCCGAGGTGACAACGAATCCGATCTGAACGCACCACCTGGTACCAGCGTGTAGTCGTGACTCTCTAGACGTCGCCAAGAGCTTGCGCCTCGACTACACCTCTGATCGTAAGGGGATGCGGCCTTACAAATCGGCCTGACCAGCGAGAAGCTCCTGCCTCGGGTCTGCTGCACTGGCCCACTCGATGTCGGGTCTGCCGCACGATCGGGTGACATCTTGACCTGCCCCACCTCTGAGGTTCCAGTTTTGGTGGCTAACTGACAGCTCTTCACGGAAGGCTGGCAGTCATGCCTCGTCCCTATCCTCCGGAGTTCCGGGCGCGTGCCATCGCGTTGATCCGTGCCGGCAAGCAGGCCAGACAGACAGCGGTGGAGCTCGGTATCCATCCCGTCACGTTGTCGAAGTGGTTGCGGCAGGACGACATCGACAACGGGCGGCGACCGGGAACGCCGTCGAGCGAGTCTGCTGAGTTGCGGGCCGCTCGCCGGCGGATCCGTGAGCTGGAAACCGAGCTGGCGGTCGTCCGGCAGACAGCGAAGTTCCTCGGCGAGGACAAGCCCCGCCCAAAAGGCTCTACCCGGTGATCGACCGACTCGTCGATGCCGGGGCACCGGTCGACAGGTGCTGCCGGATCCTTGGCGTCACCCGGCAGAACTACTACAAGCACAAAGCGCACCCCGACCACTGCACGGCAGCTACGGCGGGACTGGCCGGCCGGGCTGATCCGAGAGGTTCACGTCGCTTCCCGCGGCACTTACGGCTACCGCCGCATCCACGCCGAGCTCACCCTGGGCATGGGCATCCGGGTCTGCTCCAGGACCGTGTCGGTGCTGATGACGCAGGCCGGGATCCACGGCCTGCCCGGACCGGTGCGCGTCAAGCGGCTGCGTGGCATCGCCACCGCCGAGGACCTGGTCAATCGCACGTTCCATCGGTTGCGTCCCGACGAGCTGTGGGTCACCGACATCACGCAGCACCGCACCAGGGAAGGGTGGGTCTACTGCGCGGCGGTCCTGGACGCGTTCAGCCGCAAGATCGTGGGCTGGTCCATCGACTCACGGCAGGACTCCACCCTCGTGGTCAACGCGCTGGACATGGCCGTCCGCAACCGCCGCCCCGAGCCGGGCGGGATCGTTCACGCCGATCACGGCACCCAGTTCACCTCCTGGGTCTTCGGGGGAAAAGATCCGCTCCGCCGGCCTCCTGCCGTCGTTCGGCACCGCCGGGGACGGCCTGGACAACGCGATGACGGAGTCGTTCTGGTCCTCGATGCAGATCGAGCTGCTCAACCGCAAGCGCTGGAAGACCCGGGTCGAACTGGCCAACGCGATCTTCGAGTTCATCGAGATCTTCTACAACCGCCAGAGACGACACTCGGCACTGGGCTACCGCACCCCCATCGAGTACGAACTACTCTCCGAGAACGACACCATCCCAGCTGCCGGTTAGCCACCGAGCCTGGAACCCAAATGGTGGGGCAGGTCAAACCTGTCACCCGAGCCTGCATCAGACCCACGACTGTCAGGGTGTTGCCCGCTTCGAGGGGTGAGCCGTCCGGAACCCGTCACGGGTGTCGGTGCTGTGGTCCCGATTAGGCTCCCTGCCCGTTAGGTACGACCTGACAGCCGGTTTGCCGGACGGATGCAGCCGACCTACTCCGGACAGCGAGGGTCCACACGCCATGACCGACTACCTGCGAGCCGTACTCGACATGATCGGCCCACCCGAGAACCGCTACGCCGACCCGGCCGCCTGGGCCCGCCTGGAGGCCGAACTCGGCACGGAACTCCCCGCGGACTACAAGACTGTCCCGTCTCAAATGATCTGGTCTGTGAGTAGGGCTGTGAACTGCGGCGACCAGATCAATTGAGACGCCGGACCGCCGAAACTCTCAGGCGATCTGGTCTTGGATGTCTGGACGTCGGTTGTTGTCTCAGCTGATCTGGTTCGTCCGTGAACAGGGCACACAGCTCGACGTTGAGCCGGATGGGCGTGTCGAGGGGCAGACGATCTCCGAGGGCACGGAAGGCCGCCTTTGAGCCTCACCAACTCGCAGGGCGGGCGATCTTGTTGGTGCCCTCGGCGCAACCCGGCCGGACCGCAGTCGTTGATCAGCGGAGCGAGTGCCGTCGGTGCTGGCCATTGGGGAGTGCTGGGAGGGTCCGTGTTCGATCCGGCAAGCAAGGGGTCCGGTCGTCCTGTGGTGCGCAGCGTGGTGGTGACGGGGGCGACCGGGGGTATCGGGATGGTCACCGCACTGCGGCTGGCCCGGCGTGGTTTCGATGTGATCGGTACAGCGCGCAGCCAGGTGAAGGCGGATGTGCTGGTGGCTGCTGCGGCCGAGTTGGGGCTGGGCCTGCGGACGGTGGTGCTGGACGTGGCCGACCCGGTCTCGTGCGAGCAGGCGATGGCTCTGGTGGAGGAGATGACGGGGGGTGGCGCGTGGGCGGTGGTGAACAACGCCGGTGTGCCGCAGGCGGGTTCCCTGGAGGACGTGAGCGATGAGCAGGCCCGTCATCTGCTGGAGGTGAACGTCCTGGGTGCGATGCGGATCTGCCGGCTGGCGCTGCCGCCGATGCACCGCCGGGGTACGGGGCGGATCGTAAACGTCTCCTCGGGCCTGGGGAGGGTGCCGTGGCCGCTGGGCGGCTGGTACAGCGCGAGCAAGCACGCGCTCAGCGCGCTCACCCACTGCCTGCGGGTGGAGAGCGCCCATGCCGGGGTGCGGGTGTGTCTGGTGGAACCGGGCGCGTTCGCGACCGCGATGCTGGACCGGGCGGTTGCCGACCTGTCCGCGGCCGGTGGTGGCGCGGGCTATGAGCGCACACGGAACCTGTTCACCACGGTCAACGGGCGTGTTCCGGGTCCGGAACCGGTCGCCCGGGTGATCGAGCGATCCCTGTCCTCCCGCCACCCCCGGGCCCGCTACACCGTCGGCCTCGACGCCCGCCTCCTGGTCCCGCTGCACAGCGTGTCGCCCCTGTGGCTCACCGACTGGGTCAAGCACACCGCCAGTGGCCTGCCCCGCACCCGCAGCGGCCAAGAAGCACACCTCCGCGACCCGGAACCCCAGCCCCGGGCCAACGCGGGACGGGAGACGGCATGAACCTTCACAGCCGCATCACCCAGGTCGCCGTCCACCTGCCCCCCGGCCGCCAGACCTCACAAGCCATCGAGGACCGGCTACGCCGCGACAGCCCCGCCTTGCGGATCCCCAACGGGCTGCTACGGCGGCTCTACGGACTTCAGGAACGCGTTCTCGCCGACGCCGACGCCTTGCCCTCCGACCTGGCCGCACACGCCCTCACCCAGGCTCTGACACAAGCACGACTGGATCCGGGCGACATTGACCTGCTGCTGTTCGCCGCCGTCAGCGCCGACGTCCAGGAACCCGCCAACGCCCACATCGTGGCCGCCAAGACCGGCCTGACCTGCCCGGTCCTCGATGTCTCCAACGCCTGCAACAGCGTCCTGAACGCGTTGGAGGTCGCTGACGCCCTCATCCGCACCGGCGCCTACCGCTGCGTCGCCATCGCCTGCGGCGAGACCCTGAGCCGCCTCAGCCGCTGGTCGCTGACCTGCCCCGCCGAGCTGCGCACCGCGCTCGCCTCCCTGACCGGCGGGGACATGGGCGCGGCCCTGCTCGTGGAAGCCAGCGCGGAACCGGGGATCATCGCCTCCACGTTCCTGGCGAACTCGTTCGGCTGGCCCGCCGCAACCCTCTTCAACCCCTATCAGGTTCCGGGTGCGACATCAGGGCTGAACATCGACTCCGAATGGCTGCTTGCCTCCTTCATCGGCCTGGACACCCGAGCCAAGCAGTGGCTCAAGCAGCGGGACGTCGACGCCGGCGGCCTGGACCTGGTCTGCGTCCACCAGCCCTCCGTCCCCTTCGTCCACACCTTCCGCGACCGCCTCGGCATCCACGCCGACAGCGTGCTGCCCACCTTCCACCGCACCGGCAACATGGCCGCCGCCACCATCCCCCTCCAACTGTCCCTCGCCACGGAGCAGGGACGGCTGCGCCCAGGCACGGACATCGCACTGTTCGGCCTGGCCAGCGGCGCAAGCGCCGGAGTCATGCTGATCAAGTGGTAACCCGGCCGGGTGCGCCGGTGAGTACGCGGATCACCATGAATCGCCCGGAACGACCATCAGCGGGAAGCTCGGCCAGGTCAAGTGAGAACGGACAGTTGAACCAGATCAATGGAGACGAGGAGCGAATCGGGCCAGGTCGCCTGAGACAGAGACCAGATCGTTCGAGAGACAAAGACCATCGTCGACGCATACTCGCCGATCCAGATCAACGGACACCTGTATCTGTCGCATCCGGCCACCGCTCGGTGGAACCTCCCGGAGAAGATCCGCGACACCTCCCAGGCGTACTCCCAGACTCGGTGGGGGAACTGGACTGGACGAATGATCCCGAATCCGACCCCCGTCAGATCTGCGGACTGCAGGACCTCGCCTTCGGTACCCCGCAAGGCATGATTCCACTGGCTTCCACGGACCGGGGAGAGACCATCTTCCTGGCACCCCAGGTCTACGACGTCCCCGGCGGCATGTGCGTCGCGTGCGAGGACGGAGACTGGGCCGGCTATCCGATGCTGTTCGCCGAGTGGCTCTACCGCTACCTGATCGGAGAGGACATGGCGGGATACAAGAGCGCGGCCTTCTACCCCGGCCCCGTGATGCTGGAGTACCCGCCCATGACGCCCGACAAGCGCACACGCGTCAGTCACGGCCCGGAACGCGGCATGTAGACCGGGCCCGCCGGACAAGACGTCCCCAAGGGGCTGTGAACGCGGCTTGATATGAGTTATCAAGCCGCGTTCGCAAGGCGTCGAGGAGGCCAGATCCTCAAGGTCACCGGACTGACCGCGTTCGCCTGGGTCAATCCCGGCCCACAAGGTATTTGCGCCGTCGCCGGACGTCTGGCTGTCAGAACGCCTGATGCACCTCAGGCGTGCACCACGCCTGTTTCAGAGGCGCGCATGAACGCGACCTGAACGTACCTCCCCAGATGTCAGCACGTCTTCGGGGTGTGACTCTCTCAAACATCGCCAAGAGCTCGGAGTTCGACTGCACCGGTGACCATAGACAGACGTGACAAGCCATGATGAGCCCTGGGATCTCCTGGCGTTGCGCGCAACACCTCGGCGAATGCGACCTTCTGAGCTCCCGTCGCCAACCTTTGGCGCGCAGGTTAATGTCGCTAGGGTTCGTCCCTTGTTAAGCCTTCCAGCACTGCATGGATCGCACTGAGGTTGTTCACGCGCAGGGCGGTGGTGGGGTGATCGGGACCGAGGGCCGCCTCACTGATGGCCAGCGCCCGCTCCGCCAGCGGCAGAGCTTCGGCATGCCGCCCCAGATCCCTGAACGTGCTGGCGAGATTGCCCAGGCGAAGGCCAGTCGTGGGGTGGTCGGAACCGAGGGCCACCTCACTGATGGCCAGCGCCCGCTCCTCCAACGGCAGAGCTTCGGCATGCCGCCCCAGATCCCTGAACATGCTGGCGAGATTGCCCACTTGACCGGACCGTTCGTCCGTGGGGCGACGCCTACGCCAACACCACCGTGGTCGCCGGCCTCGTCACCGAGGGCGTGCACGACGGCCGCCTCGGACTGCGCGGTCCGCTACGGCTCGCGCACGTCGGCTGGTGCCGGGCCCCTTCGACACGGCAGCGGCTCCCGTTGCAGGTGTGGCGGCTGCTTTCGACACTAGAAGTGAGCAGAAAAATCCCCTAACTTCTAGTTGAAAGGGGAACAGACATGGCTGACTCAGCGAACAGGAGAGTGAGACCGCTCAATGTCGTGCTGCGTCCCGAGTCGCCGGTCTCCCAGGCCTACGCGAGGGAGCAGGCACCTGCGACGGTCACGACGGAGGCGGTGACGTCCGAGGGATTCCGCGAGATCCCGGCGTGGGACCTGACGGACCACGGCGGCAGGAAGATCACGGACCTCGTCTTCGTCAACCGCTACCTCGGCGGGCAGGACGCCTGGGACACGGACGACATCAAGGAGATCGATGCAGCGCTCGAGGCCGCGATGACGGACCCCCGGCTGCAATCGGTGATCGCCCAGTACTACCCGGGCGAGATCTCGTCCAGAATGCTGGACTCCGACGTGCTGGCGGAACCGGCGCCGAAGAGGTTCTTCAAGGACCAGGCGGAGAAACTCGCCGCACGGCTGTTCCAGGACGGGGCGCTCGGTGACAGCGACCCCGGCGAGAGCGTCATCAACCTCATGCTTCCGCGCGGCGTCGTCCTCGTCGACGGGTTCTCACCGCAGTTCCGGCCTCCGGCCGGCGAGGAAGAGGAACACGAACGCCGCCAGCAGGCGCTGATCAAACTCGATGACGACGCCGACTCCGACTCGGAGAACGGACTCGCCGGTTTCCACGGGTCGGTGCACCTGAGGCACAACGGCCGGAACGTCACGGTCTACTACGCGGTCGGGGTCTTCTCCCAGGTGGTCAACGGAGTGAGGAACGGCATACCGGTGTTCAACGGACCGGACGCCTGGAAGAACGTGGTGGCCACCTTCTACCACGAGCTCAACGAAGCGCGGACCGACCCCGATGTCGAGGACGCCGCCCGGTCGAACGACTTCTCGAAGCTCGGGTGGTACTCCCTGGACGGCCGGGGTGAGATCGGAGATCTCCCCATCAACGAACTCGAGGCCCAAGGCCGCGACATCAAGACGGTCTTCAAGGAGGTGCCCCTCACTGACGGGGCCGGCAAGGTTCCGGTCCAGCTCCAGTGGTCGAACGCGGTACACGCTCCCGCCTCATCACTGTGAAGGGGACGGCGGCCCGGGTGGGCACCCGAGCCGCCGTCGGCCGAGCAACCGTCAGCAGGCAGTCACTTCACGGCAGTCGCACATCAGCCGTGGTGGGCCGCCTTCGCCAGGGCCGGCACGAAGCGCAGGGCGTCCAGCGTGCCGACTCCGGTGGCCATGTCGTAGCCCTTGACGGCCTTGTAGCCCTTGACGCGCCCTCGTAGCTGTTGTCGGTGCCGTCGTTGACGTCGCCGACGCCCGAGTCCTTGTGCTGGGCGAGGGTGTAGAGCGCCTGGTTGATGTTGCCCAGACGGTGGCCGGCGGCCTGGTCGGCGAGGGCGACGATGCCCGAGAAGAGCGGGCTGGTCTCGCTGGTGCCGCCGCTGACGTCCCAGCCGGTGGCGGTCGGGTCGAAGCTGGAGTACACCCAGGCACCGCCGTTGACCGCGGCGGCCATCGAGATGTCCGGGGTGCCGCGGCGGGTGCCGACGACCTTCTTCACGCCGTTCTGGAAGGACGGCCGCGTGAACACGTGGGACTGGCCGCCGGCGCCCGCGCCGTAGTCGTTGTAGACGCTGTCCGGCCGCCCGCTCACCCTTGTCGTTCAGGTGGAGCTGGGTGCCGCCGATGGAGGTGACCAGCGGGTCGGAGGAGGGCCAGGAGTTGACCCGCTTCTTGTAGTAGGTCTTGCCGTCCGCCTGGAGGTCGGTGGCACCGCCGTCACCGGAGGAGGCGAGGACCGTGACGTGCTTGCGGTTCGCGTCCTGGAAGGCGTAGCGCAGGTTCTTGATGCTGGAGAAGTCGCCCTTGCCGAAGCCCGGGATGGTGTTCTCCGTGGCGCCGAAAACGGAGGACCCGGCCCGGACCCAGCCGAGCCGCAGCCGGCCGACGGCGACGACACGGCGGCCACCGGGGACGGCCGGCAGGCTCCGGTGGCCATCGTCGACCTGGGCGTGCACGGCGGGTCGGGCTGGACCCTGGTGCGCTACGAAGACGACCACAGCCGGTGGCGGGTGCTGCGCGACGGCGAAGGACGGCGCCGATGGGGCTGACGGCCGCCGCCGCGAGGGTGTCTCGGTGGGTATCGACGCCGATGACGCCGTCGACGTGTTCTGCGAGCAAGGTCATGTGGTTGTTCTCCTCCGCGCGGACGACCGCGACGGTGTCGGCCTGAATGGAGTCACCGCGTGGCGGAACTGTGATGAGTCACGCCGGAAGGCGGACAAGCTGCTGATCAAGCCAACGGGTGGGCCCGGCTCGACGCCGATGTCCGGCAGACATCTCGGGGGAACGGCAGTCCCTGACGGGGCGCCAGTTATGTTTCGAGTCATGCCGGATCATCGGCGCCGAGCCTGACAGCAACCCATCCCGGGCCGCAGAAGAACTCTCACAGTTATGTTTTCCGCGGTCCTGCAAGAGGGCCGCTGGCCTCCGGGCCTGGCATGACTGGTCCCCCCTGTCGATCCGATGACCTGGGGGGTGGTGTCACCGGGCCCGGGAGGCGCCGTTGGAGACGCTGATGAGAGGTCCGACTACCGCCTGGCCCGGCGCAATGCCTGGCCGCTTGCAGGCGGCAGGTCTGCATAACGTGGATGCGCGCATACGACGCCAACGCCCTGGCCAGCACCGCACGAACCCCGTTCGGGAGGATGGGTTGAACGACATCGACGACGTGAGCGTCTTCCTCGGCCTGGATGTCGGCAAGAGCGCCCATCACGGGCACGGGCTGACCCCGGCCGGGAAGAAGGTCTTCGACAAGCAGCTGCCCAACAGCGAGCCGAAGCTGCGGGCCGTCTTCGACAGGCTGGCCGCGAAGTTCGGCACCGTGCTGGTGATCGTGGACCAGCCTGCCTCGATCGGGGCCCTGCCCCTGACGGTCGCCCGGGACGCCGGCTGCAAGGTCGCCTACCTGCCCGGACTGGCGATGCGGCGGATCGCCGATCTCTACCCGGGCGAGGCGAAGACCGATGCGAGGGACGCCGCGGTGATCGCGGACGCCGCCCGGACCATGCCGCACACCCTGCGCTCGCTCCAGCTGACCGACGAGATCACCGCCGAGCTGACCGTGCTGGTGGGCTTCGACCAGGACCTGGCGGCCGAGGCCACCCGCACCTCGAACCGGATACGGGGCCTGCTCACCCAGTTCCACCCCGGCCTGGAGCGCGTCTTGGGCCCGCGCCTGGACCACCCCGCTGTGACCTGGCTGCTGGAACGCTACGGATCCCCCACCGCCCTGCGCTAAGCCGGACGCCGCAAGCTGGTTGAGGTGATCCGGCCCAGGGCTCCGCGCATGGCCCAACGTCTGATCGACGAGGTTTTCGATGCGCTCGACGAGCAGACTGTCGTGGTCCCGGGCACCGGCACCCTCGACCTCGTGATCCCGTCCCTGGCCCGTTCGCTCGCGGCCGTCCACGAACAGCGACGAGCCCTGGAAGCCCAGATCGGACAACTGCTGGAGGCTCACCCTCTTTCCGCGGTCCTGACCTCGATTCCGGGGGTCGCGGTCAGGACCGCCGCCACCTTGCTGGTCACCGTCGGCGACGGCACCAGCTTCCCCACCGCTGCCCACCTGGCCTCCTACGCAGGCCTTGCCCCGACGACGAAGTCGTCGGGGACCTCGATCCACGGCGAACACGCGCCACGAGGCGGGAACCGGCAGCTGAAACGCGCAATGTTCCTGTCGGCATTCGCCGCGCTGCACGATCCCGCCTCCCGCACCTACTACGACCGATGCCGGGCCCGCGGGAAGACCCACACCCAGGCACTTCTCCGCCTGGCCCGCCAGCGGGTCAACGTGCTCTTCGCGATCCTCCGCGACGGCACCTTCTACGAACCCAGAACCCCACGCCTCGCTTGACGAAAGACATAGAGGCACCCCCCGCCGCGCAGGCCTGACACCTATGCCGCCAGGCCTGTGCATGGTCAGAGTCGGTGCGGCAGTACATCGTCACCAGCAGTACCGGGTCCTTGGACAGGGTCCGTGAAGGCTACGAGGAGGTCTCCAGCTCGTGGTGGTCGGTGCGTGCCGGTCACAGACCGCGCAGGAAGGAGAGCGAGGGCATGAAGAAGTACTCGCCGCCCTTCATGGTCACGGCCTGCACCATTGCAGGGACTTCCTGGCCCTCCGCCTTGCCCCACACCCGCGGCCAGGTCGCCGGGGGGCGATCGCCTTGCCCGATGACCTGGTCGAGACCGGGGGCCGACTCACCTTCACCGGGCTCTGGGAAGCCGGGGTTGTTGGCCCAGGTGTGCTGCGTGAACTCGAACTGTTTGTTCAGATCGGAGTTGAATGCCATGAACAGCAGGCCGACGCCGGTCTCGGGAAGGTCGCCCTCGGACCGCTCGCCATAGGTCTGCCCGCGCCGCGCCATCAGGTGGCGGCGTTCGGCTTCCGGTGGCTGCCCGAAGCCGCCGGAGCCGCGCGGGTTGGTCTTGCGGATGTGTGCCTGGTACGGACACTTGTCGGCGGCGCCGTCGCTCGCGTAGTTGAAGTTGTTCATCACCGGGCTGTGTGCTCCGGGCGTGGCCTGCAGCGTGAGCGGAGTGCCGTCCTTGAAGCGGCCGACGAGCATGGCACCGGCTCGCTCGCGGTCGTTGTTCTCAAGCTTCAACGCATCGGCGAGGGCTTCCTCCGCCTGCCTGAACGCCAGGACGTTCTGCTCCAGCTTGCGCAGCACGAAGTAGCTGCCGAAGTCCGTCGCGGGGTCGGGTGCGGCCGGATCCGCGACCAGTACGCGTTCCAGTGGCTGGGTCGGGTCCCATACGGAGACTCCGTCGGTCCGGCGGAGCTCTTCCTCCAGGTCCTCGGTAAGGAACAGCGGCTGGCTGCGGCCGTCGACATAGCCGAAGTGCTCGATCCCATCACCGTTCGCATTGTGCATGCCGCGTCCCGTCTCCTTGCCGAGCACACGGATCGAGCCCGTCAGCAGGCCCTCAATCTCCTGGCGCTTGCTGTCCACCGGGCCGGCTTCGGCGCCGCCGACCAGAACGACGGCGTGGATCGTCTCCTGAAAGCCGGCTTCCCACTGCGCGACCTCCGGGTCTCCCAGCCTTTCCCGGGTCCCGTCGTCCCGCATCCCCCTCCTGAACGCCTCATCGGAGGGAGCCCGGTCCGCCAGTTCCAGCTGTTCGTAGCCCGCGAATGTCAGTCCCACCCCGACGTAGGGCACGTCCGACACGTCCTTCGGCCCGCCCTCCTTGAAGGCCTTCACTTCCTGAAGTTGCGTCTTGGCCGACTTCACCAGCGGGGCCAGCCCGGTCAGGAACGCCCGCGCCTCCGCAATGGCTTCCGCGCCCTGGCCGAACTGCAGCAGCCGGATGTGAAGGTGTTCGCGTACGTGGCCCTTCAGAATATTGGCCTGCAGATTCTGCAGCATCGCGTCGGCGTCACCGGTGGCGTTCTTCCACGACAGGGGGTTGTTGAGATCGACGGGCATGCGGGCCCCTTTCATCGAGCCTGGAACGTGACGTCTTCCGGGCTGGCCTGCAGGGTGGCCGGTGCCGGAACAGAAGCCCGCACCGTGGATGGGTCCGTCTGACCTGGATCAGTCGGAGGCAGCAGAAGGCTGTCGTGGGCGGTGCAGGACCTGATGTCCAGCCTGGTGGATCATTCAGTGATACGCGACTTGGCCATCACGTCCTCAGTTGCTCCCGACTGCCGACTTGCGTTCACCTGAGCACGAGGTTGCCCGACAGCTTCGCGAGTGAAGGCGGGCTCCAGGAGCACCGTTCCTCTTCTACGGTCACCTCCGGGGAGGCCTGTCGTGCCGGTTTGCACTCCGACGAGCCGCGGCCAAACAGGTGAATGTGACAGCAGTCGACACGGGAATCCCTACCGGACAATAGGAATTCCTCCCCGAGCACCGCTTCGACGTATCGCAACCCACGCCCACCGTACGGATGAACTCTGCCAGCGCGGTCTCGCACCTCCAGTGACGCACACCCGCCGTATTTCACAATGAATCAAAATCCCCCGTGAGCGAGAAGGAGACCACTGTGTCCACGGTTCTCAACTATCGAAGCAATATGATCGTCGAACTGATGCGGATGCCCGCCGAGGAACACGACGAGCTGTGGCTAAAAAACGCACTGCAGCAGGCGGTCCTGCTGGAGCTGGCGACGCTTCCCCCTTACTTGTGCGGTCTCTGGTCGATCGAAGATCCGGACCGTGACGGCGACGTCTCCGAAACGATCAAGGAAATCATCTTCGACGAGATGTCCCACATGGGCCTGGTCTGCAACATGCTCACCACCATCGGCGGCGCCCCCCGGATCGCCGACGCGGCACTGGTGCCGAAATATCCTGGCCCACTGCCCGGCGGCGTACGGCCTGAGCTGTCCGTTTCCCTCACCGGCCTGACCAGGGAGGCGGTCAACATGTACTCCCAGATCGAGAGGCCCGACGACCCTGTCGTCGAGGACGCGGAAGTCCACACGTCCATCGGGGCCTTCTACACGCAAATCCTTGAAGCGTTCCGGAACCAGCCGCAGCTCATCAAGGGAACCAAGCAGGTCACCAGGGACATGTCGTTCCACGGCAAGGGGAACGATGTCGTCGCACTCACATCGCTGGATGACGTAGATGCTGCCATCACCATCATCAAGGAACAGGGGGAAGGAACTACCGCGTCGCCGGACAACCCCTTCCCGGGGCAGCCGGGGGAACTGGCCCACTTCTACTCCTTCCGGGAGATTTTCCACGGCCGAAAACTGGTCCTGGTGTCAAGCGACCCGCAGCGGTTCGACTTCCAAGGCGACGAGATTCCCATGCCACGGACCTCCCGCATGGGGACAGTCCCCACCGGTGGCTGGGAGCAGGGAGGGGTTCCGATCTCCAGTGAGGTGCGTGGACTCCTTGACACCTTCAATCAGCACTACAGTGCGATGCTTCGGTCCCTCGAAAACGCCTGGCAGGCTGATCCGTCAAGTACGCCAACACCGGCACAATTGCTGAACCAAGCCGTCAAGGAGATGCGCAAACTGGAGAATCCGGCGCGGCAGCTGATGCAGATCCCACTGTCGGATGGCAGCGAGATGACCTTCGGTCCGGAATTCCGGTACGTCGAGGCCGGAGGGTGACAGAGAAGATCGGACCGGCACACAATACGGACCCGCCGACCGGTTCCTGGGAGGCCCGGTTCAGTGGCACAGAGCCGTTTCCACGACACCCCCCAGGCGCTTCTGGGTCCCGGGTTCAGCCCTCGTGAGCCTGCCGTGCCGCACAGCTTCACCGTTGTATCGATCACACACCCGACGTTCAGGAGGCACTCGGAACATTGCGTCATCCGTCCTCCCGCACCGGCGCACCCGGCCTGGTCCGCGGGCCCGATCTGCGGTGGAGGGAGGGGTGAAGCTTCCGCCTCAAGCCAGGCCGACACCCGTGCTCGCGCAGCTCACGGATTCGTTCAGCCGGGCCCGGGCGACGAGCTCCTCGCAGGCGTCGAGCTTGGCGATGTGGACGGCGGCCGTCAGCGCCTCGCGAGTAGCGAAGCGCCGGTAGACCGTGCGCCGGTCGACCGCCCCGGCTGTAGCGATCGCCGCGATGCTCGTGCCGGGTCGAGCGGCGACAACGGGCCGATCTTGGCCCCGCTTCGGTGGGCCAGAGCCGGCGAAGGCGAAGATCCGGTGTCGGGCCGTACAGAAGATTTCAGTGGGCGTGGCTGTGACCTGGGCCCTGAAATCTTCTGTGCGGCGCCTCGGGGCGGTGCGAGCGCGCCGATCACTTCGTACCTAGTAATGGTCGTGACGTCTGCGGTCTCTTCTGCGGTGGGGCTGGTGGTCAGCGTTTGACACGACCGCGGATGGCCAGGGCGGCCAGGCCAAGGAGAATGGGTTCGGCGATGCGGGAGGTCGTCTCTGTGTAGGTGCCGGCGGTGGTGAGCTCCTGGCCGGAGGAGCGGAAGACCACCGAGTTGATCACCACACGCAGCGCCTTCTTGAACCGCTGGGTGGTGACGCGCTCGGACCACGCCCCCGTGGGATTGACCGGGTCGGGGGTGTCGGTGGTCAACGTGACATCCTGCCCGACGGCGACCTGGCGGCCGGTGGTGGTTGGCTTCGGATCAACTGCTGGAAAACCCCACAACAGTAGCGCTAGCAGGGTGGTGGCCATGGCACCCAGCAGCCAGGCTAGCTATAGCTAGGCCGTTTCTTTTGGATCAGCGTGCTGACCAGAGGAAGATGCCTGCGAGGTGGAGACCGGCGAGGTAGACGGTTGCGGTCTTCTCGTAGCGGGTTGCGATGCCACGCCACTGTTTGAGGCGCTTGATGCAGCGTTCGACGGTGTTGCGTTGCTTGTAGGCCTCGCGGTCGAAGGCGGGTGGCAGGCCACCGTGGCTGCCGCGTCGGCGGTGTGCCTGCTGGTCGGTGGGGACCGGGATCACTGCCGGGATTCCGCGGCGTCGCAGGTGTTCGCGGATGGCGCGGGATGAATAGGCCTTGTCGGCCAGGACCGCATCCGGCCTGGTTCGGGGTCTTTCGATGGGTCGTGGCAGCCGGACCTTGGCCATGACGTGTTCGAAGGCGGGTGCGTCGCCGGCCTGCCCGGGTGTGAGGACGAAGCACAGTGGGCGGCAGCGGCCGTCGGCGGCCAGGTGGATCTTGGTCGTCAGATCGCCGCGGGACCGGCCGAGGGCATGGTCGCCGGGCTCGTCGGCCGGGGCCCCTTTTTGCGACGTGTCCTGGCTCATGGCCGCGCTGTCAGGCGTTACGCGTAACCGGTCGACATACCCGCCATGCCCGGGGCAAACTTCACAGCCCGCCTCCGGGCCGCTGTGTGTCCGGCCGGTCCCGCAGGCACGCGCAGAGCTCGCTCAGGCCGCTCCGTCATCCCACCGGAACTCCGGACGGATCCCTCGCTTGATCAGGTCCCGCCCGAGGGTCTGAAGCTGGAACATGGCCGCCACGTTCGGCGGTGCGCCAGACGTCCAGCACGTCTCCAGGTCGACCAGCAGCTTCGACAGGGTGCGGTTGAACTCGGTCGAGGGGTTCGGCCGGGCCTGTGAGGACGCGAAGTCGTACACCTCCGGCAGGGTGACGGGAGTTCCGCTGAAACTCCACTTGCCGCCGGTTTTGACCAGCCGCTTCTGGACGTAGAGCTCCTTGAACAGGTAGTAGTGCGCGTGTCCGCTACCCCCCTCCTCCGGCGGCTGGTCGGGGGAGCCCTGCGTCCCCTCCCCCTCGCGCTTGATCCGGTCGATCGTGTCGACCGCGTCGGCGACCGTTCTGATCGGCTTCGCGAAAGGCACCTCCACCGCGTGGGCCTTCAGGTCGATCGCCGGCTCGAGCTTCTGGAACGTCTGGATGATCGTGTCGTAGAAGGCGCCGATCGTGGCAGGCGGCCGCCCGCGCAGGAGGGCGATCGGGGGGAACTCCGGGTACTCGATCTGCATGAACACCGCGAGCTGGTGCTTGACCAGCGGCTTCAGATCAACCGGAAGCTGCTGCGGAATGCCGCCGGGCAGCTCGTCGGCCGGATAGGTCGGCAGGAAGTCCGGGTGCGCGATCGACGGCCGGCCGCCGATCGCGGCCAGCAGGTTTCCGGCCAGTGCGAAGTGGTTCATCTCCTGGCTGACGATTCTGTGTAGCGCACCCTCAGTGCGGTCCGGGTCGTCCTTGACCGACCACTGCGCACACAGATACGGCGGGATGGTGGCGAATTCCAGCCGCATCGCGAGCTGCAAGGCGCCTTTGAGGTCGTCCAGCGGCAGAACCCCCGCCTCGACGTACTCCCTGATGGTCTTCATGCGCGGAGTGCCCGCGGTCACCGAATTCACGCTACAGCCCCAGCTTCCTGAGTTCGTCGTCCATGATGCGCTGCGCCTCCGGCGGGACGCCCGGAAAAGCGAGCAGCGGCACGTTCCCGGGATACCCGATCGCCTTGAAGCCGATGTCGGAGGTGAAGTAGCCGGCGAGCAGCAGGGACCGGAACCTCGTGAAGAAGCTCCGGTCCGTCGCGGTGGTCGACGCGATCTGGTCGACGATCGCGCGCTGCCGGGAGGCGTCCAGTTCGACGAACCCCGTCCCGAACTGGCGCCGCGCCTCCGCTTCGACCATGGCGAGGCCGGTCGTGATGACGGTCCTGTGGCCCTGCTGCGTCGTGTAGGGAGCACTCACCCAGTCGTCGAAGAAGTCGGCGATCCCCATCGCACTCGGCGCCGGGTACTCGGCGGTGCCCGGCAGAACGATGTCGGCGAGGGCCCCGACGAGTGCGCGCTCGCGCTCCGAGAGGGTGCGCGACCATGGCGTGTGCGGCGTCACGAGGTTGGGATCGGTGCCGTAGCCCTGCGGTGCGGTGCCGACCTCGGCGGCACTGTGCTGGTCCATCTCTTCCTTTCGCTTCCGTTGTACCGTCATCCGGTCGCGCTCGCTCGGCTGTTAGGTGCCTGGCGTGGTCAGATGCCACCGCTCCTCAGCAGTTCGAGGATGCGGGCCGAACTCCGCGCGGCCAGGGCCAGGATGGTGAGCGTGGGGTTCTTGTCCGGGCTCGACGCGAATGAGGCGCCGTCGACGACGAACAGGTTTCTTACGTCCCAGCACTGGTTGTAGGCGTCGAGCACGGAGTTCTGCGGCGAGGTCCCCATCCGCGCGCCGCCGACCTCGTGGACCGCCCCGCCGCCCTGCGGCATCGCGATGGGACTGGTGTCCGGCGCGCCGCCGAGCAGGCTGAAGACCTTGTTGAAGGTGTCGCGCATGTGCGTGACCTGCCGGACTTCCGAGTTTCCCCATTTCCAGTGGAACCGCAGGACCGGAACCCCCCACTTGTCCTTGACCGTCGGATCGAGCTCGCAGAGGGAATCCTCGTTCGGGATCATCTCGCCCTCGCCGATGAGAGTGACGGCGGTGCCGTACCTCCGCCGGACCTCCGCCCGTAAGGCGTCGCCGTAGATCGCGCTGCTGTTGTCGATCAGGCTTCCGATGCCGGTGGTCGGCATCCTGCGCCCCCCACGCGGCTCGATGTGGTACCCGCGCGGGAACCCGAGCTGCCCGGCAGCCTGCTCGGGCAGCAGCCACCACGGCACGTAGATGTGCGGGGTGAAGATGCCGTCGTCGTTCAGCACGGGGAGTTTTTCGAGCATCGGAATTCGCGACGAGCGCGAGAACTCAACCGAGTCCATCAGGTACTTGCCGACCAGCCCGTGGCCGTTTCCGATCCCGTTGGGGAACGCGGCGCTTCGCGAATTGAGCAGGATGCGCACTGACGAGCAGGTTCCCGCCGCCAGCACCACCACCCGCCCCGTGACCGAGAACTCGGAGCCGGTCACCCGGTCGTTGTAGGTGACCCCGGCGGCCCGCCCGGTCGCGTCGACGTCGACCCGGGACACCATGGCGTTGCACACGACGGTGAGATTGCCGGTGGCGTGGGCCGGAGGAATGAGGACGGTCGTGCTCTGGAAGTTGGAGCGGCTGGAGCAGCCCCGGGTGCACTGGGTCGAGTACAAGCACGCCGCGCGGCCGTTCAACGGGCGGGTGAGTACGGCCGCCCGGATCGCCGCCGTCTTCATGCCCAGGTGTTCGAACGCCCGGCTGAGGACCATCTCGAAGGCGCGCGGGGGCGGCGGTGGGAGCTGGACGCCGGGCGGGGAGTCGGGGGCGTTCTCGATCCCGTGGGGAAGGCCGGTGACACCGATGAGGCGTTCGGCCTTGTCGTACCACGGCGCCAGGTCGGCGTACTCGATCGGCCAGTCGAAGCCCAGTCCGTCACGGGTCTTCGGCTTGAAGTCGTACGGTCCGAAGCGCAGCGCCACCCGACCCCAGTGGTTGGTGCGACCGCCCAGCATCCGCGGCCGCCACCAGCTGAACTGATTCGACCTATCCGGATTCGGGGGGTCCGCCTGGCTGTAGGGCTCACCGACGATCTGTGAGCCGCCATCGACGGTGGCGTCGTAGAAACCCTGCGGCTTGTCCGACGTCGAGGCCGCCCGCAAAGGCGCGTCCTGCGGCGTGTTGAACATCGGCGTCTCGGTCCCTGGATCGTAGTCCCGGCCCGCCTCCAGTATCAGGACGCGAGCACCCGCCGCACAGAGCTCGTGCGCCGCCATTCCACCGGCAGCCCCGGAGCCGACGATAATGACGTCGAACGCCTGGATATCGGACAAGAGATCACCTTTCACCGGATATCACTGCATAGCGCATAGATATCACTTTCAGTGAGCCTCTTCAGCGTTGCCGCTCCAGGGTGAGAATGGCTTTGGCGATTGACGTCATGCGGTTGGGGCTGCAGCGGGACCTGCGGAAGATCCGCCAGGACTTCAGGCAGGCCACGTCGCGCTCAACCGGTGCCCGTGCCGCGGCCAGAGCCCGGTTGACGGTCTTCTCGGTAGGGGTGAGTTCCCGCAGGGGCCTGCGTTTGATGCCCGTGGTCAGCCAGGGGCCACCGCCCTGGTAGGCGAGATCGGCCAGGATGGGGACGCCCTGGCGCTCGCAGATGCGGATGATCCGGTGAGTGCGGGCGGCGGTCAGGTCGTGGGAGCGGCCCGGCAGCGCGGGCGAGAGCCACAGCAGCCGGCCGTCCGGATCGGTGACTACCTGCACGTTCACCCCGTGCCGGCGGTGCTCGTGGGAGTAGTCGGCCCGTCCGTCGCCGACCCGGTCGCACTCGGCGAGCGTGCCGTCCAGGAGGACGAAGTCCGGATCCTGCTCGCGTAGGACCCTCAGCAGGCCCGGTGCACGGTCGGCGAGGAGGTCGATGACCGCGCTGGTGTAGGCGTGGGCGGTGGACTCGCTGATCCCGAACCCGGCAGCGACCTTCGCCAGGGTGGTGTGCTCGCGCAGGTACACCAGTGCCACTATCGCGCGCTGACGGACGGAGCTTGCAGCGGCGGTCACCCTCACGGGTGACGATGAGCATGGTGACCCACTCCACGAGCGCATGTGGCAGGTCGAGTGCGGCAGGTATAGATGACCAACGAGGCCCCTGAGCAGCGTGGTTGAGACGTCAGACATCTCGATCAACTGCCCGGGGGCCTCGCTCGTTGCGCTTCACGGACCGTCACCCGACCGGTGGCCCGCTCGAAGAAGCTCAGTGAGCCCATTCCAACTTCAGGCGACAGCCGATCGACGCTGTGCCACGAAGGTTTGGTAGACCCTGGCTATGACGTTCTTGGCGGTGGTCGAGGGTGATGCGGGCGGATGGCGCATCGATCGGGACGGTCTGACAGACGCGATCCGTGCCCGGTGGTCCGGGGTCGAGATCGACTCGACGCAGCGAAGTGCGCAGCCTCATATGGCAGTTCGAGACCGAGAACGGCCCAGATGAGGCCTATCTGTACGAGGACGGTACCTGCCTGTACATGGACGTCTGGGAGGAAGACGCGATCTGGTTGGCGATCGTCTTCCGCAGGCTGGCACCCACGGACCTTGACCTGGTGTTCTGCGATGAGGGTTACACCTTCGACGTTCGTCTGCGGGCCGCGACGACGGAAGCCGAGTTGACGGATCTGGTGAATGCAGCGGGTTGATCTCAGCCCGTGGCAGTGAGCTGGAGGACCAGGACGGCTTGGACGAGGCTCGTGACCCGGGTCGTCGAGCAGCGGAGTTTGCGGAGGAGGCGCCAGGACTGAGGGTGGCGATGGCCTGCTCGACCAATGCACGGATCTCTCGCGTGGGACCGGTTGACGGCCTGCTGGCCGGTGGAGAGGCTGTCCCATCGGCCGCGGTAAGGGAGACGGACCGTGCCGGTGCGGCGGTCGACGGAGCGGTTTCGCATTGCTGATCGCACTCTGGATGATCGCGGTGGTGGCAACCGGCTTGGTGCCGTACGTGTGGTCACATGAGCCTGGTAGCCGACGCGTGGCCTGGTTGATTCTGGTGGCCTGCACACTGACAGGAGCCAGCCTGCTTACGTGGGTCGGAGTGAAGCTGCGCCGCCAGCCGGACAGCGACAGGCGTGACTCATGACCACCGTGTGATCCGCTGCACGGAACACTCGGATCCGATCACCGAAGTGAGGCCACCGCAGGGTCGACGCGGAAACGGTGATAGCCGAGGCCGCCGTCTTCGCGGCGTCCCATCAGCGGACTGAGGTCGCTCACTTCTCCGTGGACAGGCCAGTCCTTCTCCGCCGGGCCGGGCATCCGACAGATCACAGGGCAATCAACACGGGTTCGATGTCCGTGTCAGCGGAAACACTGGCCATTCCGTGAGCTCCGCCAACCTGCCCAGGATGATGAACGGCGGGAACCCCCACACGAGAGCGGCCCCGGCCCATACCCTGACAATGTCGAGCCGTTCAGAGAGGGGCAAGGCCGTGTCGTCTGAGGATGCCAGCCCGAACCCGTACACCGATTCACTGGTGTTCGGCCAGCGCCTGCAAATCCTGCGCACCCGTAGGGGCATGACTCGTGACCAACTCGGCGGACTGGCCGGCAAGACCGCGTCATGGGTCAAGGGCATCGAGACGGGACGCCTGAAGACGCCCAAGCTGGAGACGATCCTCCTCATCGCCGAACTTCTCCGCGTGCGGGACCTGTCTGAACTGGTCGGGGATCAGTCCGGGCGCGTGGACCTGTTCGCCGGCCCCGGTCATCCGCGGCTCGCCGAGGTAAAAGCCGCAATCGACGCCTTCCCACTGACCACTCAGCGGGAGGCGCCGCCGGCAGCCCACCTTCAGGCGCGGCTTGTCAGGGCTTGGAGCGCCCGCCACTCCGCACCCAACCACCGCGAAGTGATCGGTGAGTTGCTCCCGGACCTGATCCGTGACGCGCAACTCGCCGTACGGCAGGCCGAGACGGCCCCGGACCGCAGGGCAGCTCTGGCCGTGCTCTCCGAGGCCTACTCGTTGTGTCAGTTCTTCGTGGCGTACCAGCCGGACGCCGCGTTGTTGTGGCGCGTGTCGGAGCGAGGGCTCATCGCCGCTCAGGAATCGGAAGACGCCCACGCCATCGGAACGGCCGCGTGGCTGGCCGCTCAAGCCCATCGCGACGCAGGCTTGGCCCACTTCGAGGCCGCCGACGCAGTGAACCTTGAAACGTTGGCCTATCTGGAACCCATGCTGCCGGATGCATCCGACGATGTACTCGCGATCGCTGGGGCACTCACCTTCGAAGCGGGCTATACCGCGGCACAGAGGGCCGACACGGGCACGGCTTGGCGCTACTGGGACCAGGCACGCAGCTTGGCGCAGCGGCTCCCTCAGGACTACTACCACCCGGTCACATCGTTCTCGCGCGCCATCATGGGTGCTCACGCGGTCACCGTCGCGGTGGAACTGCGCCAGGGCGGCGAGTCCGTGCGACAGGCCGCGCGTGCCGACGCCGACACGATCCCTTCAAGGCCGCGCAGAGCCCGGCACCGCATCGAGGAAGCCCGCGGATTCCATCTCGACGGACAACCAGACGTCGCACTCGCCACCTTGGAGAAGGCACATGAGGCCGCTCCAGAGACGATCAAGTACAACGGCTACGCGAAGCGGATCGTCCTTGAGGAAGCGGACTCCAAGGCCCCGGCCCGTCGGCGGCGCGCCGCGGAACTCGCCGTGAAGATCGGCCTGTTGGCCGCATGACGCAGGGGCACATTCTGTGCCCCTGGTTCCCTCATCCTGCTCCTACGGTCGGAGACCACGAAGACCCCGGCGACCGCTCACGACGGCCCCGGGGCGTGGCCAACGCTGACAAGGAGCGCCGACCCATGCAAACTACAGCCCGCCCGCCATCAGCCGAAGAGGCCGACGGATGCCCGCCCGACATCGCGACGATGCGTTCCGGCGTGCGCCGCTTCCTCGCCGAGGATGCCCTCCCGCCAAGCGCACACGAGCTGGAAACGCTCACGCTGCAACTGCGGGGCCACATGCAGCTCCTCATTCCAGAAGTCGAGCAGTTCATCGCCCGACTCCCCGAGGACGACGTACCACGCTACTGCGCGCTTGCCTGCGTGGGCGAGGCGCGCAGAAAGCTGGACATCGCCCCACGCCCCGGACTCGGTGCCGGCATCGCACGCGCACGTCGCCTGGCCCGCTCGCTGAACGCGTTATGCGACCACTACGAGAACTTCAGCGGCGATCGCTCGTGACCCTCGTGCTGTATGTCTGCTGCTGCGACAGGCTGATCACCGAGCCGGAAGATGCAGTCCCCGTGGGATATGAGCTGAGCATGTCCGGCAGCCCCGGCTGGATCGTATGGGCACACAGCGAACATCCCTTGCACGTCGAGCCGGACGCCATGCCACGGAACATCCTGGCCCGCCTCCTGATCACGCGTGCCTTGCAGCCGGACGACTGATCCAGCCACCCCGCCCCAGTGAGATGGGGCCCCACGGCAACCGCAGGGTCAGGGTTGCAACAGACACCCGCCAGCTCTCCCCTTCATCCCCCAGGGGAGCGGGCGGGCCCTTGTCCGGTGCAAGGCCAGCGTCGCCCTCGCGAGGTACGCGAGACTCATACGGCTTGTGTCCCACGCCATCCGCACCGTCGGCTGGCCCCGGGCCGCCCTACCATCGGCGGCCCTGGCGCGTCGGCCCGCCCGGCACGCAACACCGGCGAGCGTGCGCCGATCCCCGGCAGCGGCCGCGCCGCCCATTCCTGCCCTCCCTCTCCTCAACTCCGTCCAGGGCATGGGCAAAAGCGGTCGCAACGAGGATGTCAGAGCCCCGACCACGCCCGCACGGAAAGGTGACCTGCACGGATTCCGCGATGCGGGGCGATCCTCGCGCAAGAGAAGTCGCAAGAGATCTCGCAGGAGATGCGACAAGAGTAGGTGCAAGAGATGTTGTCGCGAGGCCCCGAGATGTGGTTCGAACGGCAGTTCTGTCGGGCCGTGACATCCTCGTACGGCTCTGATCGACGTTCAGGACGAACTCGGTCAGGTCCGCGCAGATCTGCGGACGCTCTTCCAGCGGGTGTCGTGGTCGACCGAACCGCTGGATGCGTGGGAGGCGCACGAGAACGCATGGTGGAAGTCGCCGCGCACCTCCTCCCCCGGCCTGGGATCCCCAGGGCGTGGCGGATAGCGCCCGGCTCCGAGTGAGGGGGCGCGAACGCGCGGCTCTGATCGTCGCCCACACGTACTGGAGCGGCCGCGCTCCGGACGCCGCCGGATTCCCGTGGCCGCCGCGCGCGCCATCAGGTGCAGGACCCGATCACCGGCGAGTAGCCGTCGGCGGGGGACGCCAGCAGGTGCGCCAGTTCCATCCGTCGCGGAACAGCGCACCGCCCCCTCCGGATTGCGCAGGCGGTAGGCCACCAACCCCTTGCTGCGCAGTCCCACTACAGCACCGAGCTCCGCCACGGTCAGCCCCTCGACGGACAAGCCGATGATGCGCAGGATCTGTTTCTCCCGCACGGTCAGCTGCGCAGGCCCGCGCCGGTTCACCGCTGCGCATCCACGCCAGCGCGGACCCAACTGCGCAACTCCGCCCGCACAGCCAACCCCCGACCAGGACCCGACCAGAACGGATGCCACCACAACGACGTCGACAACATCAGCAACGACGACGACGCAGCACCGTGTTCCCCACGGTGGAGGTGGGCGCGGTGAGGGCGTCATAGGCGCGTTTCCAGGCCGATTGCAGCTGGACTACATTCGATTTCTTGTTCAAGTCGACACATGTCTGCTGCGCATTGCGCAGGGAGGCTGCGCAGCAGGGAGGGAGCTGCGCAGTGCGGTGTCTGGTCCTGTTCACGGCACAACGTCACCTGCGCACCGCGGAGAACGACTCCCCCACACAGACGCTCCCCCGACCGCACGACGCCGGGTCCGAGACCAGCTGGTGCTTGCCAACAGCGGCACCAGATCCGCCGCGGCTACGGATGCTCAGACACCCTCCAAATGTGGCGGCCGAGGACGTCCCGATCAGTGTAGACGGGCACCCCGACCACAGGACCGACCACGACGTCCCTCACCAGGTACATCGCTTTCCGACCTCCCCCGACCACAGGCTCCCGACCTCCGACCACAGCCCCCACCACAGCAGGTCAACGCCCTACCGGACGGCTCGATGTCCACAGCCAGAAGGGGGTTCCGGGAACCGTCGGCTGGTGGGGGCGCACTTCGTAGCCTTCGGCTTCCCGCCGACTGAACCGTACGGACACCATGGGGTGGCCCTACGGCGCCGCAGGGCCACGCTGGAATGCATGATCCCCGTCCGCCGGCGATGGCGCCGTGGACGATGCGCGGCTCGTCTCCGCTACGCGGCTTCGGCTGCCCGGGAAACGTCTGGGGCGTCGCCCTGGATGGCGGGCAGCAGCGCCGCCCAGGCCAGGACCTCGACCAAGTGTTCAGCCAGCAGCCCAACATGGGGATCAGGCTGCACCAGGGCGGTCACCCGGCCGCGGTCGGTGCGTTCCGCCGCCCATTCGTGGTCGAGGCCGGTGAAGTCGTCGTCGATCCAGATCGCGGGCGCGTCGCCGAGCCATGCGTCGGCGTGGTCGCGTTTCCAGAGGTAGCCGTCGGGGTGGCTGGTGGTGATCTGCGGACGCGGGAGGTCGACGTACGGCAGGAGCGGCAGGCCGAGGAGCGGGCCGATGAGGGTGGTGGCGTCCTGACGCCAGCTGGTGCACCAGACGGGCGTGAGCAGGCCGGTCCGGATCACCTGCATCAGCAGGGGGCCGTGGGCGGGGTTGAGCCAGACGGTAACCGGGTCGTCGGCGCTCCGGCCGATGGGCACAACGTCGTGGCGGGTATGGGTCGCAGGGCTGTCGCCTTCGGCGTCCGGAAAGGGTACGAGGACGCCGTCGATGTCGAGGAGCAGGTAGGGCGGCGGGCGCATCGGTGTCTCCCAAGGCAGTCGGGATGAGGGTCAGATTTTGCGCGCGGTGATCAGCAGGGTGGTGGGCCAGAGGCCGTGGCGGGCGTCATGGAACTCCTTGGCAGAGCTGAGCCAGAGGCCTGCGTTGCCGAGGTGCTTCTCCCAGCGGTCGGCGTCGAAGTCCCAGCGTGCGATGGGCAGTCGGGTGTGGTCGGGGAGGGTGACGTAGTCGCGGCGGGGCCGGTCGTCGGTGGTGGGGTGCAGGCCGCCGCGCTGGGGGTGCGGGACGGAGAAGGCGAGGGTGCGTCCGCGTGGGAGGTGTCGGGCGATGGCCGGGAGCAGGAGCTCGGGGGTGACGAGGCCGATGGCTCCGAAGACGGAGCAGACGGCGTCGAAGCGTTCGTCGGAGGTTTGCAGGTAGTGCAGGGCGTGGCCAGCGACGAAGGTGAGGTTGTTCAGTCGGCCGTAGTGGGAGCGGGCCCGGCGGATCTGGAGGCCGACGAGGTCGACGGCGGTGACCTGGGCTCCGTAGCGGGTGGCGAGGTGGGCGGCGTTGTGGACGGGACCGCCGCCGAGTTCCAGCACTCGTTTGCGGCGCAGGTCCGGGCCGAGGATCTCGGCGTTGGGTCCGCTGCCGGGCCGTGTGGTCCACTCCATCCGCGCGGGTACGGCCAGCGGCTCGGCGGGGGCGGCGGCGGTGCGCTGGAGCGCGTGGACATACCAGGGGGAAGCCTGGGCAAGCACCTAGACCTCCAGGAGGTGAAGCACGTCGGTGAGGTGCCGTCGGACGGCGTTGATGTAGGCGGGGTCGGTGGTTGGGTCGTTGATCCAGCGGACGGACTGCTCCATGAACCACTCGACGGCCCACATGCGGTGCCAGCCCAGTGCCCACTTCTCGGCGGGCAGGCCCCCGCGTTCGGAGAGGGCGTCGGGGGTGCCGCCCTCGGTGACGTAGGTGTCCAGGAAGACCCGCATGCGCAGGGGGTCGGGGGTGTCGAGGGTGCCGTGCCAGCTGGCGAGGTCGAGCAGTCCGGGGCCGGTGAAGGCGCGGGCGAAGTCCAGCAGCCGCCAGCCGTGCCGGCCGATGTGGAGGCTGGTGGGGTGGAACTCGGAATGTACCCAGCCGAATGGAGCCATCGTCGCACCGGCCGAGCGTGCCTCGGCGGCCTGGGCGATCCGGTCGAGCGCGTCCTCGACGTCGTCCGCATCCTCCCACCGTTCGGCCTTGCGGAGGCGGCTGAGGTGTTCCAGGGCCCGGCTCGGTAGGTTGCGCAGCCGCTCCCGGTCGACGATGGGCAGGGCGGCGGCCGTGCGGGCGCGATGCAAAACCACGGCGGCAGCAGCACCGTCGAGGTCGTCGGCTTCGCGTACGGCAACGCCGAGGTCCTCCAGCAGCATCCCGAGCCAGCCGTCCACGACCGCGGAGGCGTGTACGGCGGGCACCGGGACACCCCGGTTGTCCGCCAGTCTGAGTGTCTGGTCCTCGCTCTCGAACGGCCTCTGGGCGTACTTGAAGACGGCGGTGGTGCCGTCGGTGAAGGTCAGGCGCTCGACTCCGGACATGGACCACACGCGCACCTCTTCGCGCTTCGCGGCGCACCGGTCGGTGATGGTCAGGAGGTTGTCCAAGAGGTCGGTGTTGAGGGTCGTATCCATAAAGGGCTCCCGTGCGGTGGGTGGCGTCCGGGGCGGGTGCGGGAAATGGGCCCGCCCCGGAGCCGGTGCTGGGTGTTGGTGTTACGCGGCGGGGGTCACGCGGTGGGCGTAGACCTGCTCGAGCCAGCCGGTCTTGAAGGCCGCGAGGTCGTCGCGGAAGGTGTCCATCGAAGCGCCGTAGGGCGCCACGACGCCGCCGGACTGGTCCGGCACGGACTGGCAGCCGTGCACGAGCCGTCCACCGAGGGCGGCGTGGGCCTTGATGGACTCGGTGCGGCGGTGCTCGTTGAACCAGCCGCCGTGGTAGACCTCGTCGAGCATGCCGCCCGTCTCGTCGTCCAGGTCGAAGACGACGGAGGTGGCGGCGGGGAAGAACCAGCACGGGCCGACGTTGGAGATGCGCCCGTCCAGTTCCACCTTGTTCAGCGCCATCAGCGTGGCCGCCTCGCGCAGCATCTGCAGGTGGTCGGCGGTGATCTGCGGCAGGCCGAGGCCGGCGAGGTGCTCGTCGCGGAAGAGGTATGCGTACACCTCGTAGGCGGTGGTGAGGACGTGGGCGGCGTCTGCGGTGGACTCGGCGTGGTTCTTGACGAACTCCAGCGCGAGCTGCTCGACCGCGCTCTCGGTGGTTTCCTCCGCGTCCAGGAGCCGGGCCTTGACCAGCTCCCAGTCGGCGACGAGCCAGGTGTGGGACTCGAAGCGGAAGAAGTACTCGGCCGGGTCGATGGTGATGCGCCGGCCGTCGACCTGGATACCGGGCAGGCGGCTCCAGCGCTCGTCGAACGCCTCGGGCAGTACGACCGTGATGGCCGCGGTGTCGATGATGGTCACCGTTTCTCCGTCTCTGATCGGCCGGGCCCAAGGGCATAGGAATGCCCGAACCCGGTGTGGGTGTACGGAACTTCGGGAGCCGCCCGGGCCGAAGGGGGAGCCTGGTCATGGTGTCGGGCCGTGGCCGGGCGGCTGATGATTAGTGAACACGCTGTCACGCACAGTGGGTACGGTGGGAGGTGGTCGAAGCGGTATACGCGGTTTACAGGACCGGAGCGGAGGCGATCGATCGTGGCAGCGCAGAGAGAGCCCAACTCCCGCCTGCGCGAGGCCATCGACGCCATCGGCTGCACCTACGAGGTCCTGGCGAAGGACATCCGGCGCATCGCCGCCGAGAATGGCGAGACCCTCCAGACCAATAAGTCGGCTGTCTCCCACTGGGTGAACGGCACACGTCAGCCCACCGGCCGGAATAGCCGGTACCTCGCCGAGGCGCTGTCCCGCCGAGCAGGCCGCACCGTCACACGGACCGAGATCGGCCTTCGGACACCGGATGCCGAGGAGGTGGGCTCGGACGAGCGTGATCCGGTCCTGGCCGCCACCGATCTGGGGCGCGCCGACGTCGAGCGGCGCCGCTTCCTCGCGGTGGCCGCCTTCACCACGGCCGGCGTCGCCATGCCGCTCGCCCACGACCACGAGGCCACCACCCGCATGCTCCGCGCCCGCACCGGCACGTCTGCGGTCGGAGCAGAGGACGTGGACGTCGTACGCCAGATCACCGCGGCCTTCAGCGCGGCCGCCGAGCGCCTCGGCGGTGGACACGGCCTGACCACAGTCACCGCCTACCTCGCCGACACCGCCGCCCCGATGCTCCGGGGCCGCTACCCGAACGAAGCCTTACGCCGGGCAGCCTTCGGCGCCGTGGCTGAGCTTGCCTACCTGGCGGGCTGGAAGCACCACGACCTCGGCCAGGAAGGCGCCGCCCAGCGCTACTACCAGGTCGGCTACCAGCTCGCCTGCGAAGCCGACCCGCACGGCCATTCCGCCTGGATGATGCGCGCCCTCGCCCACCAGGCCCTCAGCCTCAAGCAGCCCCGCCACTGCGTCAACCTCGTCGAAGGAGCCCTCACCTGCGGCCTCGGCCACGTCGACGGCCAGACCGAGGCCCTGCTCCACATCACCCACGCCCGCGCCTACGCCGCCACCGGCGAGAAGCCCGCCGCAGCCCGCGCCCTTCTCGCCGCCGAAGACGCCCTTCTGCGGGACGACGGCCCCCAGCCCACCTACTCCCGCGTCAGCGGCCCTGCCGCCGGCACCGTCGCCAGCCACACCGCCCGCACGCTGACCGACCTCGCCGACCACGTCGGCACCGAGCAGCAACACCGTGACGCCCTGGTGCGCTGGGACCCCGAGAAGTACAAGCGCGTCCACGCCCTCACGTATGCCGACCTCGGCGACAGTCTGGCCGCCCAGGCCCGCGCCGACGAGGCCGTCGCCGCCTGGTCCCAGGCTCTGATCCTCATGGAGGGCATGACCTCCAACCGCACCCGCAAGGCCATCACCTCGCTCCGCTCCACCCTGGCCGTCTACCAGCGCCGCAAAGTGCCCGGAGCCGCCGAAATCGCCCGCCGCGCACGCGAAGCACTGGCTTAAGCTGCCCACCAACCGGCCGACGAAGGGACTCAGCCGTGGCTCAGCCACAGACCGACGACCAGCCCAAAGCCTTGCCGCCCGCCCTCGCATCCATGACGCTGCTGGTCGCTGCCGTCATCGTCCACGACAAGGCCGCCAACCGGGTCGTCCTCCTCCAGCGCAGCCAGAACGCCAAGTTCGCCCAGGGGATGTGGGACCTGCCGGTCGGCAAAAGCGAGCCCGGCGAGCCCATCACCGACACCGCCGTACGCGAGCTGCACGAGGAGACCGGCCTGACCGTGAAGCCGGAGTCGCTCAAGGTCGCCCACATCATCCACGGCGCCTGGGGCGTGGAGGCCCCTAACGGCTTCCTCACCGTCGTCTTCACCGCCCACGAGTGGTCCGGCGAACCCGAAAACCGCGAACCGCGCAAGCACGCCCAGGTCCGCTGGGTCGATGCCGACGCCATTCCCGCGGAGTTCGTGGACACCACCGCCAGTGCCCTCCGCCGCTACCTCGCGGGTGGTCCGGAAGTCTCCCTCGACGGCTGGCGATAGGAACGGTTGACCCGGCTCACTGCAGCCGACGCCTCTTGTCGTCGGCCGGGTATCCGTTGGAGTACCACCAGCTGTCGATGTCCCCCAGGCCGGACAGGTCCGGCTCCGGCGCGCGGGCGTGCCACCGGCGTCGGCACCGTCTCTCGGGTGCAGGGCAGGGCAGCTTCGTGTGCCGGGGAGGTCGTACCGCCGAGAGGTCACGCCGTTGGCGGGGTGGAGCGGCCGGCCGGAGGCGGCCACGCGGTCGGTCAGCCACTCGACCGCGTGCCGGTCTTCAGCGTGTACGGCACTGAAGGTGACGCTCCACAACTGGGCGATGGTGCGCTGCTGAGAATCGCCGGGCGGCGTGGCTGCGAGGACACCGGCCGGATCGGCGCGTAGCTCGCTGAGGTAGCTGGCCGCGGTGGTGCGGGTCTGTGCGAGATACGCGCCAGCCTGCTGCAGGGCCAGGGGCAGATATCCAAGTTCCTCGGCCAGCCGGGCCAGCCCCGCAGCGTCCCTGTCGGTATGACGTCCGGTGATCTCCTGCAGCACCTTCAGGGAGGCGTCGGGGGTGAGTGTGTCGAGGCGGAGTGGGGTGCCGAGGTCGCGCCAGGGCAGGTCGCGGCGGGTGGTGACCAGGGTCTGACCGGTGCTGAGTCGGCCGAGGTAGGGGTGAAGATCGGCTGGATCTTCCGCGTTGTCGAAGACCAGCAGCCATCCCGTGCGCCCTTGCAGCCAGGCAACAGCCCAGTCGGCGGCCTCGTCCAGTGGCAGCGCGGCGTGCACCGGGTCGATGGCCGTGGCGAGGGCCGCAAGGCTGGCGGTGATGGTCGCGGTGGATGAGGCATTGATCCACCACACCGGACCACGCCCGGCCGTCAAACAGGCGTGAGCGTGGTGAAGTACCAGGGTGCTCTTGCCGACCCCGCCCATGCCCCGCACCGTCTGGGTGACGATCCCCGTCCCCGTCGACGGCAACTCCCGCAAAGCAGCAAGGGCGCTGTCACGGCCTTCGAAGACTCGGCTGTCCGGTTCCGGCAGATTGTTCAGCCGCGGCACCGCGTCGTCAGGGACCGCAGCCTGCAGGGCGCCGGGAGGGAGCACGACGTTTCGCTGCTCGATCCGGACCTGATCGCCGGTAGAGATGACGCCAGAACTGTTGCCCGCGGCAGCTGATCGTCCTCCGGAGGCGGGTGGTGTGGGTGACTGAGTCATCGCTGAACGGTGCCGTTGTCCCCCGTGATGATCACCCCGGAATTGTCCTGCGCGGCCACCGCCCGCTCACCCGATGCGGTCGACGTTCCGGGCATCGTGGCAACCGGCGGAGCCGAAGACCCGATCACGGATGATGCCCAAGCTCCCAACACCCCCGCGATGACGGCGCCGGCTCCCGCACCTGTCCCGATCCGCGTCGATTGGTCCCACGGCAGCAACAGATCACCCAGCAGCACACACAACCCGAACACCACCAACGACCCGAAGAACACCAGCAGCCAACGCCCTGTCCGACCCATGCGACGCCCCCTCACACACCATCAGCGAACCAACCATGCTTCCACGACGCCAGGCACGACTCACACAGTTCCGACGATCCGGTACCAGAGCAGATCCACATCACTCCAGACCACTCCCCCAGTACTTGGAAGCGGTACCGCGATGGTCTGGGTCAATGCTGGTTCACAAGGTATTCACTGTCGACCGGCGCCCGACTGGGCGTGCCACACCTGCGCAACAGCTCAACCTCCAAGCTGGTCCGCCAACCGCGTGGGCAGCGAGCCGTGTGGGTAACCACGGCTAGACAACTTGCGCATGCCGGGGGGCTCGATGGCTGACGACGTTGACGTACTACTTCAGATGTATCGAGAGCAACTTGACCAGGCTCGGCAACTTGAAGGCCAGCGAGCCACACTCAGCAACCTGATCATCGCCGTAGCGTCCGCCGCCCTGGGGTTCACAGCGCAACACGGCCTAGAAATGATCATGCTGATCGTGACGCTTCCCCTGGTTGGCCTAGGAGGCTACGGAGTACTTGCCTGCCTCAAGTATCACGAGCGCTCCGTGCTCCATCACCGGGCGGCTCGCCTCTTCAGCCGCCGCATTGAGGAACGAATGCCGTCACTACTCATCAATGACGGCTGGGCGGAACTACATGCACAACAGCGTCTACGCTTCCCGAAGATCTTTGAGGTGCGCCTCTACGCCTTATGGATCACGCTGCACCTCGGCGTCGCAGCGAGTGGTGTCACCCTGTCGGTCATGATCCTCACCAAGGCTCCGTAACGACAACTGCGCCCTTCCCGCTCAGCACAGAGCAGGCAGACGCTGCGGCGCAGGCAGACGACCCAACGCCGGCAAAACCCTGCGCCACCTACGCCATATCCGCTGGTCAGCCATTCCGCAGCTACTTGAAGCGGGACTGCCATGACATGCCCGATGCCCATCAACCGGTCCCGGGTGAGCACGATGCCCGCGATCGTCATCGACAGGCAGGAGAAGAACGCCGAACCGAGCACGACGGCCACGGCCACTCCGAACAGCCGCAGGGGGTTCCAGGTCATCGCCACCCCGAGCAGCGCGGCGATGACGACGACCACCACGGCCTGGATCAGCGCCTTCACCCCGGCGGCGAACGCCTTGCCGGTGATGAGGGCGGAGCGGGGCGTGGGCGTGACGAGGAGTTTGGTGAGGATCCCGGCGTCCCGCTCCCAGATGATCATGATGCCGTAGAAGATGGCGATAAACATCGCGGACTGGGCGATGATGCCGGGCGCCAGATAGTCGAGGTAGGGGATTCCGCCGGTCGGGATCGCGTGGATCCGGGTGAACGTCTCGCCGAAGATCAGCAGCCAGAGGGCCGGCTGGATCGCCCGTGTGTACAGCTCGGTGCGGTCGTGGCGGAGTTTCTGGAGCTCGACCGCGCACATCGCGGCGACCCTGGCGGGCAGCAGGCGCCAGCCCGTGCGGGCCCTCGGCGGGGTCACGAGCAGGTCGAGGCTCCCGGGGCGGACGCGCTCAGCCGACGCGGGAAGCGGTACGGCGGGTGCTTCGGGCATCGCTGAAGTCTCCTGATCGGTCGTCGAGTCCACTGCCGGCGACGTCGCGGAAGACGTCTTCGAGCGTGGGAGGTTCGGCGTCTCCGGTGATCCCACGGCGCTCGCCGAGGCCCGCCCTGAGCTGCCACGGGGTGCCGAGCGCACGGACACGTCCGCGGTGCATCAGCGCGACGCGGTCGCAGTACTGGTCGGCCTCGTCCATGTAGTGGGTCGTCACGAGGACGGTCATCCCGGTGGCGGCCCGTACGGCGTTGATGTGCTCCCACACGCTGGTACGGGCGATCGGGTCGAGCCCGATGGTCGGCTCGTCCAGGATCAGCAGGCGCGGTGCGCTGACCAGTGCCTGGGCGAGTTCGAGGCGGCGGACCATGCCTCCGGAGTACGTCTTGGCGAGCCGGTCGGCCACGTCGGCGAGGCCGACCGCGTCGAGCGCCTGGGCGACACGGGCCGCCCGTTCGCGCCGGGACACGTCGAAGACGCGGGCGAACAGGGAGACGTTCTCCCGGCCGGTGAGTCCGGAGTCGGCGGACAGTTGCTGCGGCACGTAGCCCAACAGGCGTCGTACGGGCATGCGTTCACGGGTGGCGTCGTGCCCGAAGACACGGACCTTCCCGGCCGGAACCGGCAGCAGGGTGGTGATGCACCGGAGCGCCGTCGTCTTGCCGGCACCGTTGGGCCCGAGCAGTCCGAACACCTCACCGTCACGGACGGCGAGGTCGAGACCGTCGACGGCCGTCATCTCGCCGAAGGCGTAGACGAGTCCGGTACAGGACACGGCGTCCGGCGCCGGCGATCCGTCGGGGGCCTCGGCGCCGACCGCAGTGACCGCAGTGACCGGGTGCGGTGTTCGGGCCGTTTCCATGGGGTCGCCGACCGGGTCCTCCTCGTCGCGAGGGGGTTCCGGGTTCACCGGCTGAACGGGTTCCGCTCGTCCGCTCCTGTGCCGTCTCATGTCTCCTCGGCCTCCTCGTGCAGGTTCGCCGCCAGCTTGCGCAGGGCCGGAAGGGCGGCTTCCAGAGCGGCACGATCGGCCGCGTCGAGACGCTCCACCTGCGCGCGTACGAGCACCGCGCGCCGCTCTCGCCAGTCGCGCAGCCGGGCGTCGGCCGCCGGTGTGGACAGCAGCCGGGCGGCCCGCCGGTCGGCCGGGTCCGTCTCGCGGATCAGATAGCCGTCCGCGACCAGCCTGTTGACCAGTGTCGAGACCGAATTGCCCGCCAGGTAGAGCTCTTTGGCCGCCTCCGACACACCGATGCCCGGCCGGTCGGCGACGAGCCGCAGCAGGTCGACCTCGGCACCGCGCAGGCTCGGTCCGGCCGTACCGCGGCGCAGCCGCCGTCTGATCAGCCGCTGCAGCCCGGCCAGGGCATCCGCCAGGGCCTCGGGGAAACTCTCCGACTCCGACTTCACCTTTCCCGAATTACCTCTGTGTCAGAGGTAATTCGGGAAAGGGAGAGTCAAGACACCGGCTCCGGCGGCGAAACCCGCGGTGGCACCGATTCGGCCCCGGCAGCCAAGGTGGCACCGATTCGGCTCCGGCAGCCGCGGCGGAACCCGGGGAGTGCCCCTCGATCCGCCTCCGGCGGCGAAACCCAAGGTGTGCACCTCGATTCGGGGGGTAACCGTTGCCCTGCTCACCGGTGTACCCCAGCGCCGGGTGGATCCCGACGGGTCGAAGTTCCAACGTGGAGGTAACCGTGCCGGCCGAAGAGGCTCCTGTGTCCATCGACGCGACCGCGTACGGCGAAGGCATCGCGCTGGTCACCGTCGCCGGGGAACTGGACGTCGAGACAGCACCCGAACTGCACAACCGACTGGCCGACCAGATTCGCGGCGGCCGGCGGCACCTGCTGCTCGACATGTCCGCGGTCCCGTTCATGGACTCCTCGGGCATCAACGCCCTGCTCAAGGCGCACGACGCCGCCGGACGTGCGGGAGGGGGCCTGCGCCTCGTGTCCCCGGCCCCGGCCGTCCAGCGCGTTCTGGATCTCACGGGCGTCAGCCTCGCCATACCGTCGGTGAAGGACGCGGAGGCCGCGCTGGTCCAGATCGGCGAAGGGACGGCTCCCCGGCACTAGGCACTCGTCACTAGCCACCAGGCGGTGTCCGCGCCCTAGGCCGAGCGGGCCTCCATGGTGCCGGGCTCGTGAAGCTGCGCCGACGCCGCCGCGCAGAAGGCCGACAACCCCTCCACGAGCGCCGCCCGCCCGGCGGCCGGCATCTGTGCGAGGACCGCTTCCAATACCTCCTCCCGCCGAGTGCGCAGCTCGGCGAGGAAGGTGCGGCCCTGGGGGCTCAGGAAAAGCCGCAGCTCACGGCGACTGGTGGCGCTCGGCGCCCGTTCGACGAACCCCACGGCCTGCAGCCGGTCGCAGAGCCTGCTGGTCGAGGGAGGCGTGGAGCCGAGGGCGTCGGCCAGGGTCCGCAGGTTGATGCCCTCGTCGTGTTCCAGGATGAACAGCACCCGCAACTGGGAGGCAGAGACCGGGGCCGTCGAGGCGCGGCCCCAGAGGATCTCCAGCAGCTCGGACGCCTCGGCGGTCACGCGAGCCACCTCGTTGCGGTGCGGACGCGGGCCTGAGGAAGTCACCGTCCAACTCTCCCAGTCTTCTCGAGCGCTGTCAGCCTATCGGTCCGAGGTAAGGAACAAAATGGTGGATATCAACACTCAAGAGATGGGCATGCCCGACATCATGAACAGATTCGTGGCCGCGGAGCGAGCCGTGCGCACCGCGGCGCCCCACAAACTGCTGGACGCGGTCCGCGAGGTGCTGTGCGCCCACTACGCAGCCGATTCCGTCGAACTCTTCATGGCCGACTACGGGCTCACCGTGCTGCAGCCCGTCTCGGTGCTTCCGCACACCCTGGAACCCATTCCGGTGCACACCAGCCCCGAGGGCCGGGCCTTCGGCGCCCAGGAACCCTTCACCGAGGAACGCGACGGCGGGAGCGTACGAGCGCACCTCCCGGTGACGGTGCGCGGCGACCGGCTCGGCGTCCTGTCCGTCGTCCTGCCCTCCGCCGGCTGCGACGCGAAGACGCTCGCCGATCTCGCCGACATCGCGGAGGTCCTCGGTCACGAGGTGCTCGTGGCCGAACGCGACACCGATCTGTATCTCCAGGCGCGCCGCAAGGACCGGCTGACCCTGGCCGCGGAGATGCAGTGGCAACTGCTGCCCGGCCGCTCCTGCTCCCGGCGCGAGTACGAGCTCGGCGCCCAGCTCGAGCCCGCCTACGCGATCTTCGGCGACAACTTCGACTGGTCGGCCGACGCCGAACGGCTGTCCCTCTACGTCACGAACGGGATGGGCGAGGGCATCGAGGCGTCGCTGCTCACCAATCTCGGCATCAACGCCCTGCGCAACGCGCGCCGGGCCGGCATCCCGCTCCACGACCAGGCGGCCCTCGCCGACCAGGCGATCTACGCCCAGTACCGCGGCGACCGCTATCTGTCCGTGCTCATGCTCGACTTCGAGCTGTCCACCGGCCGGATGCGGGTGATCGACGCGGGCTCGCCCCAGATGCTGCGGCTGCGCGGCCGGACCGTCGAACGCGTGGACTTCGAGGCCCAGTTGCCCCTCGGCATGTTCGAGGAGACCGACTACCTCGTGCAGGAGTTCCGGGTGGAGCCCGGCGACCGGCTCCTCTTCGTGAGCGACGGTGTCCACGCCGTCGCGGGGCCGGGCGGGGAGAAGTACGGGGAGAAGGCCCTGGCGATGGCGATCAACTCCACCCGGCTGCTGCCCGCGACGGAGGTGCCCCGTGCCGTCCTGAGGGAACTGACCGGCCACCGGGGCAGGCCGAAACCGGAGGACGACGCCCTCGTGGTCTGCCTCGACTGGCACGGCCCGGCGGGCGCCGAGCGCTGAGGAACTCGACGGTTCGGGCGGCCGGACGCCGAGGGCTGAGGAACGCGAAGGTTCCGGCAGCCGCACGCCGAGCCCTGAGGAACCCGAAGGTTCCGGCAGCCGCACGCCGAGCCCTGAGGAACCCGAAGGTTCCGGCAGCCGCACGCCGAGCCCTGAGGAACCCGAAGGTTCCGGCAGCCGCACGCCGAGCCCTGAGGAACCCGAAGGTTCCGGCGGCCGGGTGCCTGCGCGGCCCCGGCCGGCAGCACTCGTCAGAAGGTCACGACCGCGTGGACGGTCTTGCCGTCGGGGCGGGACAGCACGGTCAGCTCGGAGGACAGCCGGCGCACCAGGGGCCAGCCGAAGCCGCCCTGTCCGGTCAGGTCGAGGCGCCTCGGGCGCGGTGGCTCGGGGTCGTCGTCGGAGACCGAGATGCGTACCCCGTTGCCCATGTCCCTCAGGTCCAGGCTGCACAGCCGACCACGGGCGTGCCGCACCACGTTCGTCACGAGCTCCGAGACCACGAGCAGGACGGCCTCGGCGGTCTCGCGCGGTACGGCACGCGGCAGGGTGTCCAAAAACGTGCGGACCATCCGCCGGGCCTGCACGGCGGCCTGCGGATCCCGCTCCAGCCTCGCGCCGAGACCGGGACCGGGTTCGCAGGACGGTTCGACGGTGGTCATGCCTTCGCCTCCTTGCCACACTCCCGCCCGCTCGCCGCGCGGCGGCGCCACTTCTTACGGATCGAAGTGCCGGGCAGGCTGCCTCCCCTTCTTCCCGGACCTTCGCAGCCCATGTCACGGGTTCCCCGAGCCCATGTCACGGGTTCCCCCACCTTCACACCTCACCCACAGGCGTCCCGGCCGGCGCCGTGCGGAGAGGCCCGGCCGGGGCGGCGAGAATCCCGGGGCGGGGGGACTGTCGCGGCGGATCGGGGGCACTAGGCACGCGTCCCGGACGCCCACGGGCGGTTCGGTGACCCGCTCCCGTGGCGGTCGCAAGGGGCCGGGCGACCCCGAGGCCGGCACGGTCGAGCGGCTGGGGTGGTGACCCTCGTCGGGCAGGGGCCGGCAGGGCCACCACCCCAGCACTGCCCCGGGCCCGCCCATGGCGACGAGGCGGGACGCGGTACGCGGTACGGACAGGCGGATGCGCCACGGACAGCAGGAGACAACGGATGTCCCAGACCATCGCGGCACGAGCCGAGGGCTACGGAACGGTGGACCCGGCGGAGGCACGGCGCCGCAAGCAGCGGTTCCGCAGACGTCTGGAGCGGCTGATCGGCATCGCCGCCACCGAGGGGAACGAACTGGTTCCCCTGCGGAACGGCGACCGGATCTTCGCCGCGATGCTCGACGCCGTGCGCTCCGCCGAGCACACCATCGACATGATGACCTTCGTCTACTGGCGCGGGGAGATCGCCCGCGACTTCGCCGCCGCGCTGGCCGACCGGGCGCGGGCGGGTGTCAGGGTGCGGCTCCTGCTGGACGGCTTCGGCGCGAAGCGGATCGAGGAGGACCTGCTCCGGTCCATGACCACGGCAGGCGTGCAGGTCGCGTGGTTCCGCAAGCCGCTGTGGCTCTCGCCGCTGAAGCAGAACCACCGCTGTCACCGCAAGGCACTCGTCGTGGACGAGCACACGGCGTTCACCGGGGGCGTGGGCATCGCCGAGGAGTGGTGCGGGGACGCCCGCGGTCCCGCCGAGTGGCGGGACACGCACGTCAAGGTGCGGGGGCCCGCCGTGGACGGCATCGCCGCCGCGTTCGCGCAGAACTGGGCGGAGTGCCACGACGAGCTCTTCGACGACCGGGACCGTTTCACCGGGCACGGCCAGCCGGGTACCGCGACCGTGCAGGTGGTGCGGGGCTCCGCCAGTTTCGGCTGGCAGGACATGCAGACCCTGATCCGGGTGATGCTCACCTCGGCCGAGGAACGCTTCCGGCTCGCCACCGCCTACTTCGCACCGGACACCTACTTCGTGGACCTGCTGTGCGCGACGGCGCGGCGCGGTGTCCGGGTGGAGATCCTGCTGCCCGGTCCGCACACCGACCAGCGGGCCTGTCAGCTCGCCGGCCAGAACCACTACGGCGCGCTGCTGGCCGCCGGTGTCGAGATACGCCAGTACCAGCCGACCATGCTCCACACCAAGATCATGACGGTGGACGGGGTGGCCTCCCTGATCGGCAGCACCAACTTCAACCGCCGCTCGATGGAGCACGACGAGGAGGTCATGCTGGCCGTCCTCGACGAGGCGTTCACCGCGGCCCTCGACCGGGACTTCGACGAGGACCGGGAGAACGCCGTGGGCATCGAACCGACCCGCTGGGGGCACAGGTCGCTGGTCCAGCGCGCCAAGGAGCTGGCCGTCGTACCCCTGCGCCGTTTCCTCTGAGCCCGGCCCGGCCGCATTCCTCTGAGCCCGGCGGGCCGAATTTCGCTGAGCCCGACCGGGCCGAAGGGGAGATCGCCGAGGCCGTCAGCGGGGGCGTTCGCCCGTCTCGCAGACCTTGCGCGCGATCTCCCGCAGTTTGATGTTGTGGTCCTGGGAGGCCTTCTTCAGCACGGCGAAGGCCTCCTCCTCGCCGAGACCGTGCCGCTCCATGAGGATGCCCATCGCCTCACCGATCTCGTGCCGGGTCTCCAGGGCCTGACCGAGCTGCTGCTGCTTCCGGGCCGCCGAGAGGGCGACCGCGGCGTGCGAGGCCAGGATCCACCCCGCGCGCTGAGCCGACTCGTCGAAGACGTCCGGAGTGTGCGAGTACACGTTCAGTGCGCCGAGCGCGTCCTCATCGGTGAACAGCAGGAAGCCCATGACACTGCCCATGCCCAGCTTTCTCAGTTCGGGCGCGAAGCGGGACCACCGCTCGTACGGCCGGCGCAGGTCCTCGATGACGTAGAGCTGCCGCCGGTCGGTCACCGCGTCGAAGCACGGGCCCTCCCGCAGGTCCTGCTGGATCCGGTCCGCCTGGCGCACGACGTCGCCGGTCGCCGCCAGTGCGCTGACCTCACCGCGGCGGACCGTGAGGATACCGGCCTCGTCGCAGCCGTTGATCAGCACCTTCGCGTGCTCCACGATCCGGTCCAGGGTCGCCTGCACCGTGTCCTGCGCCAGCAGATCCCGCGCCATGTCCGCCAGGGCGACGGCAAATTTCTCCCAGACCTCGCCGGATTCCTGCGCCATGAGCCATCCGTTCATGCGTCGAGACAGTCGAAGCGAGAGCGGCCGTCACTTGGGGTTCCATTTTGCCACCCCGGTGCGCGCCCGCCGCGGCGGGCGCGTGCCGTCGGTCGGTCGGCCCGGAGGAAGCCCGTCGCACGGCGCGGCCGACGCGTGCGGCCGCTCTCCACGGGATCTTTGCACGACTCGCCTGTTTCATCCGGCGGATCAAGGGTGACCCGGGAAGAGACCGGATTCCGGAGAACGCGCTCGATTCGATCAGGAGGTTCGCAATGGAGAACTGGCGCGAAGGGGCGTCTTGCCGCACCGTTGACCCCGATCTGTTCTTCCCCATAGGGAGTACCGGCCCCGCGGTGCTCCAGATCCAGGAGGCGAAGGCGATCTGCGCGGACTGCCCGGTCCGTGAGGAGTGCCTGCGCTGGGCCCTGGACACGGGCCAGACCGTCGGCGTCTGGGGTGGTACGAGCGAGGCGGAACGGCGCGCACTGGCACGGCGCCGCTCCCGTCGGCGCTCCCAGAACACCTCCGCGTAGACAAGGGGCAGCACCGGGCCACAGCACAGGGGCCGGGTTCGGAGCAGATGACCGGGTCACGGCGCGGCGAGAGGCATTCCGCCGACGAGATCCGAACGAAGGGCACGATGGAGATCGATCCGAGCCGGAACAGGAAGTCGTCGTTCGCGGAACTGGGGACGCTCACCAGCGCGTTCGGCGGGGAGCTGCGCAACGTGACCGACGCGCGGCTGGCCGCGGACGGCTATCTGCGTGCCCTCTCGCGGGCCACACCGCCCTCGCAGGCCGAGCACTGGGACGACATCCTGCTGGTGGTCACCGAACTCGCGGCGAACACGATCCAGTACGCTCCCGGCCCCTTCGAGCTCCAGATGCGCCCCACCATCGGCGGTGTCCATGTGACGCTCCACGACACCAGCACCACCCCGCCCGCGCCGCGCCGCTTCCGCCCGTCCCAGGGCGGAGGCGGCATCGGCTGGCACCTGGTCCACGCGCTCTGCGACCAGGTGAGTGTGATCGTGCGGCCCGACGGCAAGGACGTCCACGCGTTCCTGCCCTGGTGACGGACCGGCGCCTGCGGCCGCCGGCGCGGAGGTGTCGTCCGGCACGACCTGGGCACTCGGTTCCGGTGAAGGAAGCTGTTCCGTCGCACGATCGAGGTGGAGCGTTGAGTCCAGAACCGGAACTGTCCGAGCCGGAACCGTCCGAGCGGGAGCACGCCGTGTGGGACCGGGTGCGCCGCGCCGCCACCGGGATGAACCATCACCGGGCGAAGGCGGCCCTCGACGACGCGAGGAAGGCGGCCGAGGACGCTTCGTCCGGCGGCACGACGGCACCCGACGCGCGGACGGAGGTGGACGAGTGGGAGCGGATCACCGAGGCCCTGGCCGACCACGCCGGATCGTACGACCCCGTCACGGACCCCTTCGTCCAGGGGCAGCTCACCGCCCGCGCCCATCGTGCCCAGGCATCCGGGCGACGCGGCTGAGCACGGCTGCGCCCACGATGTCAGTCCCGTACGGAACAATGCTGGTCAGCCGGTACAGCACCGCATCCGTGCCGTGTGATCCCGTCCGTCCGTCGAAAGGCCGCCCGCACATGACGCCGACCCCGCACCTCCGTGCCGTGCCGCGAGCGCCGATCGGAGGCCGGTGACCATGCTGCGGCCGCTGCCCCGCGCGCAGGCCCCGCTCGGCCCCGAAGGCGCCGAGATCCTGCGGCTGATCACCCAGCGGCGGTTCCCCGTCCGCCTCACGGTGCACGCGAACGGCCGCCGCCGGTACGGGTATTGGCTCCCCTTCGACCCCGCGACCGGACGCGGCGGCTGCTACGTGGCACTGCCCACCGGTGAATGCGACGCGCTGCACGCTTCGGGCCGGATCGTGCTGGGCGACCCGCTCGTCGACCCCGCGAAGACCACGTACGCGGTCCAGGCCGCGGCACGTACGACCGGCACGGGCCGGAGCGACGCCATCGCTCGCAGCGAGGCACCGGGGCGGAGCGAGGGAACCCGGCGGAGCGGGGCCATGGATTCGGTCACCTTTCGGCATGCCCTGACGGCCTGACTCACCGTCCCGCCCGGCCACCGCGGCTCAGCGGCTGCCCCGCCACTCCGGCTCGGCGCCTGGCCCACTGTGCCGCCCGGCCACTTCCGCCGGCCTGCGCCGTTCAGCGCCGCGGGACGGAATCCCGGGGCCGTCGTGACACCACGTCCTCGCTTCTCGGCCAGGGCGGGTCACTTCTCCGGCTCACCGTGAAGGGCGTTCCCGAACCAGGACGTTCACGCATCCACCGGACGTCGCGGTACCGGCCCCGCTTCCCCGGCCCGGCGAGGGCACGCGAAGGCCACCCGACGCACAGGCGGCTGACACATCCCACCTGTACCACTGGCACTTACCCTGCAGTAATATCCGCGGGCAGGCCCCCCGAGGAGGAACCGTGCCACGGTCCGAACGATCGCCCTTGCTGCTCGCAGGCCTTCTGGCCACCGCGGGCGTCGCCCACTTCGCCGCGCCACGGCAGTTCGACGCCATCGTCCCGCGCGCGCTGCCGGGAGCACCCAGGACCTGGACGTACGTGAGCGGCGCCGCCGAACTCGCCCTGGCGGCCGGAGTGGCACTCCCCCGGACCCGCCGGGTCGCCGCGCTCGCCACCGCCGCGTTCTTCGTCGGGGTCTTCCCCGCCAACGTCAAGATGGCCGCGGACTGGCGCGGGCGCCCCGCGCCGCTCCGGGCCGCGGCTCTCGCACGGCTTCCGCTCCAGGTGCCGCTCGTGCTGTGGGCGCGCGGAGTCGCCCGGTCCGGAAAGGGACAGTCATGACATCTCAGGTGAACGTGGGCGACCAGGTCGAGGACTTCACGCTGCCGGACGAGACCGGCGCGATGCGGAGCCTGTCCGAACTGCTGGCCGAGGGACCGGTGGTGCTCTTCTTCTACCCCGCGGCCCTCACCGCCGGCTGCACCGCCGAGGCCTGCCACTTCCGCGATCTGGCCACCGAGTTCACGTCCGCCGGCGCGCGGCCGGTCGGGATCAGCGGTGACGCGGTCGACCGTCAGCAGGAGTTCGCCGACCGTCACACGCTCGGCTTCCCCCTGCTGTCCGACGTCGACGGAACGGTGCGGGAGCGGTTCGGGGTGAAGCGGGGCTTCTCGCTCGCCCCCACCAAGCGGGTCACCTTCGTCATAGCGACGGACCGCACGGTCCTGGAGGTCGTCCGCAGCGAACTACGCATGAGCGCCCACGCCGACCGCGCTCTCGCCGCGCTGCGCGAGCACAAGGGCTGAGAGGCCCGGGGCGCTGTCGCTCCCGGCCCCGAACAGAGTGAACGGGGCCCGCCCCTATGCGGATGGAGGGCGGGCCCCGTTCACTGTGCCCCATTCTCGGCACGGGCCGTGTCCGCCGACAGGGAGTGCGGCCCGGTGAGGTGAGGACACCGGACACACCCCGTGCGCGCCGCGCGCCTCCCGTGTGCGCCCCCTCTCCCGCGAACACCCGCCCTCCCCTGGCGGGAGGCCCGCCCCCCCCTCGCGAGGCGGCCTGTCGGGTGCCCCGTCGAGCGGTCATGCTGGAGGCGACGAGCCGGACACACGCAGCACGGAGGCCCCATGACGGACCAGGTCACATCCCTCGAAGTGAAGCCGGCGGCGGGACACATCGGCGCCGAGATCACGGGAGTCGACCTGGCGGAGCCACCGACGGACGAGGTCGTGGCCGCGATCAGGGCGGCCCTCCTGCGCTGGAAGGTGCTGTTCTTCCGCGGCCAACGGCTCGATCACGCCTCGCATGTCGCCTTCGCGCGCCGGTTCGGAACGCCGGTCCGCCTCCGGTCCCGGGGCAGCGTGTCCCCCGGGGACGTCCCCGAGGTCGAGACGACGGCCGACCGTCTCGAACTGGGCGGGCGCTACGGGATGGACCACGAGGAGTGGCTGCGCAGACGCCGTCACTCGCTGCTGCGCGGGTGGCACTGCGACCACGGCGCCCGGGTCGATCCCCCGGCCGCCACGATTCTGCGCGCCGAGACCGTACCCCCGTACGGCGGCGACACGACCTGGTCGAACCTGGCCGCCGCCTACGCGGGCCTGTCGGCTCCCGTGCGCTCCTTCGTCGACACCCTGCGCGCCGAGCACCGGCTCGGGGTGGGCTACCAGAGCCGGCCCGGCGACGACGCGTACGCCCGTCATCTGCTGGACCGTCAGATCGCCACCGATCACCCGCTGGTGCGGGTGCACCCGGAGACGGGCGAGCGGGTGCTGTTCGTCAACGGCTACTACGTCGAGCAGATCCTTCGGGTGTCCCGGCCGGAGAGCCGGGCGCTGCTCGACATGCTGCTGGAGCAGGCGGTCCGGCCCGAGTACACGGTCCGCTTCCGGTGGGAGCCGGGCAGTGTGGCCTTCTGGGACAACCGGGCCACCATCCATCTGGCACCGAGCGACACCGCCCACCTCGACCACCCGCGGGTCATGCACCGGGTGATGCTGGCCGGTGATGTCCCGCGGGGGGTGGACGGTGCGCCGTCGACGCCGATCGTGGGCAGCGAACCCGGCCGCTGGTGACCCCGGGCCGGGGCGGGGGTGGAGCGCGAACGAACCGCCGCCGTCAGAAGACGCCCTGCCCGGGGACCAGGATCCCTCGCGGGTCGTAGGTGTGCCGGGCGGAGGCCAGCCGCCGGTAGGCGGGGCCGAAGTGCTCGCGCCAGTCGGCCGCGTCGAAGGGGACCGAGCCGACCGGGTAGTGCGTGCCGCCCGCCGCGTGGACGGTCTCGTAGGCGGTCCGGTTGGCCGCGAGCAGCCGGTCGACGGTCGCGGTGTCCTCGGGCGGGGTCGTGCGCAGGACGGCCAGGAGATAGGACACCGGGTCGTCGGCGGTGCGCAGCAGCGGGGTGTGCAGGTTCTCGCGCAGCACCGGGTACAGCAGGACGACGCCGGGCCCGAGATCGGCCGGGGTGAGGTCCGCCAGCAGGGATTCGGTCAGCGTCGCCGCCGAGCGGCCGGGCAGCAGCAGGTTGAGCCAGGGGTGGGCGAAGGCCCACAGTCCCGCTGCCTTGAGGGCGGCGACCGAGGCCGCGAGCCGGTCGAGGAAGTCGTAGTAGCCGAGGTCGCTCGCCTGCACGCCCGCCGGGTCGTGCCGCAGTCCGCGCAGCAGCACGGTGTCGTCGGGGGCGGGACCGACGGGCGGACCGTAGGCGACGGCTTCGAGGAGATAGCCGCTGAAGGCCCCGGCGGCGTCGGCGGTCACCTGGCCCTCGACGTAGTCGAACCGGCCCTCCTCGACGAGCCGCCGCTGGTCGTCGAGGAACGTGCGCAGGTCGTCGTACGGAAGGAGGTAGTGCCGTACGGTCTCGGGCGCGGGGACCAGGCGCAGCGTGGCGCCGACGATGATCGCGCACTGGCCGAGTCCGGCGAGCACGGCGTGGAACAGGTCGCTGTTGCGGGTCGGGGAGCAGCGGACGAGGTCGCCCGCGCCGGTGACGACCTGGAGTTCGGTCACGTTGTCGACCTGGGCGCCCCGCTGGTGGGTCTGGCCTCCGATGCCGCCGACGGACAGGGTTCCGCCGACGGAGAGTTCGAGATAGTCGGTGAAGGTGGGCGGGGTGAGTCCGTGGGCCAGGGTGGCCTGGGCGACCTGGCTCCACCGGGCTCCCGCGCCGACGGTGACCGTCCTGCTGCGCGGTCCCACCGGGCCTATGGAGGCGAGCGGCGTGGTCTCGATGATCAGGCCGCCGTCGACCTGCGCCTGTCCCTGGGTGGCGTGGCCCTGGCCGCGCGGTGCGACGGAGATGCCGTGCTTGCCGCAGAAGCGGACCATGGCGACGATGTCACGCACCGAACCGGGCCGCAGGACCGCGGCGGGACGCCGGTGGACGATGTGGCCGTAGTCGTCGGCGTCCGCGGTGAGCGAGGCGTCGTCGGTGTGCACGCTGCCGTCCAGCGCCGGGAGGCCCGCGAGCGGCCGGCGGGTGGTGTCGGTCGTGGTGGCCGCCCAGCTCCGGGTGAAGGGATCGAACCCGACGACCGCGGCGCCGGTGGCGGCGAGGCCCTTGATTGCGGTACGTCGCGAGGGTGTCCGGGGCATGCGCTCCTCCTGGGGCGGCCGCTTCAATTGATCAACTGGGCCAGAGTGTAAGGGACTTGAGGGACATCCGGGCCGGTTGATACAAACGCGGACCACCGTGCGCCCGCGCCCGGGGAAACGGCCGCGTCCGCCGCCCCGGACGGGACGGCGGACGCGGAGGACCGGGGAAGGACGGTGGTCAGCCGGCCGACGAGGCGCCCTTCGACTCGTCGCCCTCGACGTCGACCGGCGTGCGGTATCCCTGGAGTTCGAGCGGGCCGTTCGCCTTCGCGGCGCCGCTCTCGGAGTTCGGTCCGCCCAGGTTCTGGCGGACCGAGTCGAGGATGGTCAGACCCTGGGCGACCAGGCCGGCCGCTATCTCGCCGAGACCGTCGGCGCCGTTGAGGACGTTGACGTTCGCGCCCGCGAGACCGCCGGCCGCTTCCTTGACGATCAGGGGCAGTTGGTCGATCAGCATCCGGTCGAGCGCGACCCGGTCGTGCGAGGCGGCCGCCTCGGCCTGGATCTTCATGCGCTCGGCGTCGGCGATGGCGAGCACCTTGATCCGCTCGGCCTCGGCCTCGGCCGGCTTGACGACCTCGGCGACGAGCTGCTGCTGACGCAACAGGGCGGCGCGCTGGGCGAGTTCGGTCTGCGCGGCGAGGACCTCCTGCTGGGCGTGGGCCTGGGCGAGGGGACCCGCCTGGGCGGCCATCGCCTGCGCGCGGTCCACCTCGGCCGAGTACTCGGCCTGGACGATGGCCGTCTGCCGGGCGTACTCGGCCTGGTTGCGCGCCGCCACCTGCTGTGCCTCGACGGAGGCCTGCGTGGCCTGGGCCTGGGCGATCTGGGCCTGACGCTGGATGGCCGCCTTGTGCGGCGCGGACATCGCGTCGATGTAGCCGGTGTCACCGTCGTCGATCGACTGGATCTGGAGCGAGTCGACGATCAGGCCGATCTTCGCCATCTCCAGCTTCGAGGTGTCGAGGACCTCGGCGGCGAGCTTCTGCCGCTCGGTGACGATCTCCTCGACCGTCATCGAACCGATGATGGAACGCAGATGGCCCGCGAAGATCCGGCCCGTCAGGACCGACATCTGGTCCTGGTCGGACAGGAACCGCTGCCCCGCGTTGATGATGCTCTCGGTGTCGTTGCCGACCTTGAACGCGATCACGGCGCGGACGTGCAGCGAGATGCCCTGCTTGGTGACACAGGTCTCGGTGACCTCCGCCTCGCACATGGACAGCGTCAGGAAGCGGGTCTTGCGGAAGACCGGAAGCACGAACTTGCCGTGCCCCGTCACCACTCGGAACGGCGCGCCCCCCAGTCCCCGCCTGCCGCCCGAGATCAACATCGCCTCGTCGGGGGCGGGTACGCGATAACCGAACATGCTTCTCCTTCTCAAGCTTCGCCGACGGCATCGCCGTCGAGCGCGTCCAGCGGATCGGCCCATGTGATGACGTCGACCTCGCGGCATCCTCTGGACTCGATCACCAGCACGGTCGCCCCTTTCGGCAGGGGCTCCCGAGACCAGGCATGGAAGGTCTCGGTTCCGCCTCTCACGCGCACGAGGACCTCGCCGGGTCCGGCGGACCCCCGGGTCCCGATGAGCAGTTCCCCCGTGCAGCCGATCACGGCTTCGTCCTGCACCATTGCCGGCCACCCCCCATCACTCTGAATCTGCCTCTGACCTTAGACCCAGCCCTCTCCGGGCGCGTACGCCCCCCGTCGGTCGACAGCCCTCCGGGGGTACGCGCCCAGGCCTCCTCCGAAGTGTGGGCTCAACTCTTGGTGAAGCGATAGGTCTTGCTGTCGGTCAGCACACAGAAGCCCGGGGACACCACGATCACGCGCAGGGTGGCGCTGCGGCGGTCGTAGTCGATGCCCTCCACCTCGAAGGTGCCCGAGCAGGAGCTGCGCAGCGGGAGCTGCCGCAGGGCCGTGACGTGTCCGGAGACGTCGGCCGAGCCGTTGGGCTCGGCTGACAAGTCGATCTGGAGCAGCGGCTTGGTCATGCCGAAGAGGGTGCCGGCGGGGTCGTCGGACGAGCACAGCAGCCGGGTCGCGGTCACGAAGTCGCAGCCCTGTACGTCGCGTACGGCGTGGTCGAGGCTGATGGCCGACGCCTGCGGAAGGTCGGCCGAGGGCGAGGTGGCCGGGTTGACGCCTGGGGTCGGGAACACCAGGAGCCGGCTCATCGTGCCGTACTCGCCGGACACCATCCACGTACCGCTCGGCGCGATGGTGACGAAGGAGTTGTTCAGCGCCTCTCCGGCGCTCAGCTTGTGGACGTACTCCGACCATGTGCCGCCCGGTGCCTGCACGCGGAACATCTTCGCGCTGCCGGAGTCGCTCTGGTACGGCTCCACGTAGTAGCCGTTGTACGAGGCGTCCGGGTCGCCCACGTGGTTCCAGCCCCGGCCGCTCACGCTCACGGGGATCGTGCCGATGCCCGTGTAGTGGTTGGGACTGCCGGCCGGGACCTCGACGGAGGTCAGGCCCTGGCTCTCGGTCAGCGGGTCGGCACGGTCCGAGCCCACCTCGTTCCAGGTGTCGGCGGCCGAGGCGGGCGCGCCGCCGGCCACGGAGAGGACGGCGGCGGTGGTGAGGGTGACGAGGCCGGCCAGGACCGCGTGACAACGTTGCCGTGCGGGCATGCGCATGAAGGGTGCTCCTCGATGGGGGGTGTGCGGTCGGCGCACAGTCTGGCCCGCCGCGATGGTCATGTACAGACCAACACGTAGACGCCGGACGACACCCCCGGTCCACGAGTCGCCAACCACCCCCGCCCCCCGCGAATCCGGCCCCGCCCTCTCCCCCCACCCCCGTCGGACCGGATCCCGCACCCGGAGCGCGGACGAGCCCGGCGGCTCACTCGGGAGGATGAGTGTGCCGCCGGGCTCGGGCCGGGCAGCGGGTCCGGGCAGCGAGAGCCCGGACCCGCGGACGCCGGTCCGTCAGCTGTTCGAGCAGGAGGTCGTGTTCCCCGCCGTCGGGTTCAGCAGCGCCACCACGTTGAGCGTGTTGCCACAGAGGTTGACCGGGATGTGGACCGGGATCTGGATGACGTTGCCGGACAGGAGTCCAGGACTGTTCGCCGCGGCGCCGGTCGGCCCGGTGTCGGCGGCGGCGGTCCCGGCGGTGGCCAGCAGGGCGATGCTGGCGACTCCGGCAGCGGCCATCAGACGAATACGCATTCCAAGCTCCGTTCATTCGTGGTGGTGCGAGCTCCTTCACCATCACCTCCGCGAACAAAAACCGACATTCCAGCGCAGCCGAACGGGGGTTCGCACCCTGCGGCGGACGTGGATCAAGCCTGGCCCACGGCGTGTCGCGCGGGGCGTACGGAATGCCCGTAGCGTGAATACAGATCCGGTGGAACAGGGAGAGACCATGCCGATGAGCCAGTCCGACACGTCCACACCCTCCGAAGACAGGGCGACCCCCGACGCACTGCTGCACACCGGGACCGAGGGCCCGGTGACGGCCGAGGACCTGGTCCTCGCCGCGGGTCGCGACGTCACACCGCAGAGCCTCGCCTGGGCCGAGCGAAAGCTCCAGGACGAGGGCTCCGCGGCGGTCGACAAGCTGCTGCCGTAGCGCCACCCTTCGGACGACCGTGGACCGCTCGGCCGGCTCCGGTGCGGCGGAGCCGGCCGAGGACCCACCCGGGAGGCGGCGGGTCAGGCGGCGGGGCACTCCCTCCAGGCCAGGTGGTAGACGGTGCTGATGTCACCGTCCGTCGAGTCCATGGTCATGAAGCTGGAGCTGCCGGGCGTCGAGGTGCCCGCGTTGACGCGGAGCTCGGTGTTGATGTTGAAGTTGCGCTGGACACCACAGGGCGCCCAGACCAGTTGGGCCCAGTCCGTGGTGTCCGTGGTCTGCCAGTCGTCGCCGTACGGGCCGCGGAAGGGGTGGGTGATGGAGGCCGTGTTCGGGGATCCCTGGAAGTAGTACGAGGCCTTCTCCGTGCTGCTGGCTCCCGGCTGGAGCGAGGCGAAGCCGCGGTAGTCGGCGCTGGCGATGGCATAGGTGAAGCCCTGCGGGACATGCACGTTCAGGTTGAGCTGGCAGTTCTTGCGGAACGCGGTGGGGTCGGCGTTGCCTCCGACCTGGGCGAGGTAGGTGCTGTAGGTCACGGTGAAGGCGGTGTTGTCCGGGGAGACGGCGACAGCCGCGGTTCCCTGGGGACAGCCGGATCCGTTGACCGTGGCGACACTGATGACGATCTTGTCCGGGGGCGGGTTGTCGAAGACGGGGTTCTGGCTCGACAGGGGAAGCGCTGTGGCGAACAGGGCGGCGATCGCGCCACCCATGAACAGGCCACCGGCCATGGTGCTCCAATCCGTTGCGTAGGTGTTCCGGCGGCAGCGCGCGGGCGTACCGCCATGAATGGGGGGTGCGGCTCCCCGAGGGAGCGGGGAACCGTCGCGGACCAGTGCGTTGGATCAAGCGCGGCTTATTTGTGCATGCGCATGACAAATACGCACGCGCAGCCGACTCCCGGCTGTGAAGGAGCTGTGAAGACCGGGAGCGACGAAATCGTACGTACGGCGGGTCGCGATGGACAGGACCATCTCCGGCCATTCGATACGCGCCGTTCACACCCGCCGCCACGGTCACGAGGCCGGTTCACGGCGGTTCACGCCACCCGGGGCCGTGGCGCGGGGCGTTCCGGAACCGGCAGCCGTCACGATGCGAACCCGCCACGACGGCGCGGGGAGCGGCCGGACACCCCGGCCCCGGGTCGGTCGGGCCGGAGGGTGGTGGGACCGCGCGAATCACCCGCCCCCTCGGCGCGTCCCGGGCGCCCCTGAGACACTGAGACACATGGATCCACGACACCTGAGACTCGGCCGCCGCCGGATATGGATGAGCAGTGCCGTCTGTCTCCTGGTCCTCGGGCCGCTCGGCTGGTTCTTCGGTGGCTGGATTCCCTTCACGTTGCTGGCCGTTGCCCTCCTCGTCGCCACCGCCGTCTCGCACTGGCGGGCTCCCACCTGGCTCGCGCCCGCCGTCGCCAAGGGCCAGTCGGAGAACCGCCGGGACGTCGCCACCTTCTGCGTGGTCATAGCGGTGAGCGGCTACGCCCAGCCGCCCGCGCAGCCCGCTCCCTCGCCGTCGGCCCTCGCGGCCCTGCGCCTGGAGGCGTACCGGGCCGCCGCGGACGACGATCTCTCCGAGGATCTGCGGCTCCTGGCGGCCGACGCGCTGGCCGCGGCGGACCAGGCCAACGCCGAGGACAGCCCCGCGGGCTGGCGGACCGCGCGGGCGAGCGCGGAACGGCTGGCGCACTCCGCACAGGAGGGCAATCCGTACGTACGACAGCTCCTCATCCAGTGGGTGGAGGGCAACCCGGCGAGCGATCGGTAGCCGATCGGCGGACGGTCCGCGCCGCCCTCAGGGCCGCTCGAAGAACTGGATCACGCCCCCGGCCGAGAAGCACAGCGCTCCCACGAGGGTGCCCCAGTTGGCGATGTCGACGTTCACGAGACTGCCGGTCGCCGGCCGTGTGTAGGCGGCCAGCGCCGAGACGAAGAAGAGCACGGATCCGAACTGGTTGACCGCGACGATCCACCAGCCGAGGTCGCCGGCGAGGACGCGCGGGCGTCCGTGGCAGACCTCGACGACGGCGAGGTGACCGGAGACCAGGAACAGGACGCAGCCGACCATGTCGGGGGCCCAGATCAGCCGGTCCATCTGCTGGACCGAGAGTCCCTTCAGCAGCGAGTCCAGCAGATTGACGCCGAACGCGAGCGTCCCCAGGAACAGCAGGAACGTGCTGAGCCAGTCGATCCGGCCGGGCTCGTAGCTCCACCACCGCCAGCGCCGCCCGGCCAGCGCGTCGGACGCGCTGTCGCGGCGAGGAGCGTTCACCGCCTGAAGCAGTGAGGCGTAGCCGCCGGTGTTGAAGAACAGTCCACCGGTGAAGTAGATCCAGGCGCCCGTCAGACCCCCCGAGCCGAACTGGGCGACCCCGGCCCCGAGGGCGAACAGCAGCCCGCCGACCGTGAACGCGGCCGCGGCGATGACGTTCAGCCGACGCAGCCGGGCGATCGACGCGGTGTCCGCCCGCCGGGAGCGGCCCTCCGTCTCCCCCGGGGCGCGCACGGTGAGCAAGCCGCGTTTGCGGGCCAGGCGAGATTCCCAGACCGCGATACGACCGTCCACGAGACGCCAGGTCAGCCGGGTCGTGAAGGGACCCGCCCCTTCGGAGCGCGCTTCGGTTCGACTCACCCGGCGACCATAGCCCGTGGGGCGAAATCCGGCGTTTGCCCGACTCGTCACCTTTCAGGTGGTTCGGGACTCCGCTCGGGCGGTTTAGGACTCCGCCTCGCGCCGCAGGAAGTTGCTCACCTGACCGGCGAGGCTGTCCCGGGCCGTGTCGGGTCGCGCGGCCGCGTCGACGGGCGTGTCGTTCTCGATGCCGCCCGCCCAGAGGAAGCGCTCGGTCCACTCGTCGTCGACCTTGAGCTGGACCTGGATGTCCATCCGGTCGAGGACGGCGTCGGGGCCGGCCGCGAACAGGACCGCGGTGGCCCGGCGTAGCGGATAGATGTCGTATCCCTCGATGAACTGCGAGTTCCGCCAGTCGAGGAAGGCGCTCTCGCCGTCGGCGCCGACACGGATATCGATCTGGCCGTCTTCGAGGTGGATGCCGAAATGTTCGGTGGCGCGGTTCTCGACGGTCACCCGCAATCTGAAGTAGGTGAGTTCGTCGGCGGCGTCGTCACGCCCCTTCGGGGGCTCGGCCTTTTCCACACCATGAACGCGAACACGCAGGCCGGCCTGCTCGTCGTACTCCTGCCAGTCCCCGACCACGTTGGGCTCGCGCACAGTCCACCTCTCCACTTCAGAGAGTTGTTCCTATCTGTGCCCTCAACGAAGTGTCAAATGCGCCGCACCGGTCGTGGCCAGCGATTTCTCCTTTCTTGATCGGTGATCAAGCCGTGCCCAGCCACAATCATTCCGCGCCACTCGAACGGGGTATTTCCGGGCGTGCTGCACATCACGTTCCCCGGGCGCCTCACAAGCCCTCGCGCAGGCGCCGCATCTGTTCGTCGAGCGGGCCGAGACCGACGTCCCGGCGCCGCTCGTCGACGGTCCCGGGACGGCGCACGGGACAGGGGCGCAGGGTGACCGGGTCGACGCGGGTGCCGTAGAACTGCGGCAGCCCCAGTTCGACGGCGCAGTGGTCGGCGATGTAGGCGTGGTGCAGGGCCGGACAGAGTCCGTCGGCCGCGGCCCGGGCGATCAGATCGCGGCAACCGAGCTGCAGACCGAGGTCGGGGGCGTGCAGCAGGATCATCAGGGCCGCGGTCGAGGCGGCCGCACCGACCTGGGCGGTGGTCGGCCAGCCGTGTCGCCGGACGATCACCGCGAGCGCCTGGGCGTTGCCCGCGCGGCACGCGGCCAGGGGCTCGCGCCACGCTCCGGCGCGACGGTCGCGGGCCTGGCGCATCAGGCCGCGTTCCTCGTCCGCCCGGCGTACGAGCTCCCCCGCCAGGGCCCTGGCGAGCTCCGGGACCATCGGCGCGGCGCCCGGGCCCCCCGGGCGCGCCCCGGTGTCGCCGGCCCGACGCCTCGGGACGGCCTTCACGGCACCGCCTGAAGCGCCATCGAGAACCACACCTTCTTTCCCGTGGTGCCCGGGTCGGCCGGCGCGACGCCCCAGTCGTCGCTCAGCGCGGCGATGATCGTCAGTCCGCGTCCCGACTCCTCGGCCCCGCCCGCCGTCCGCGCCGCGGGCAGGGCGGACGAGCGGTCGGCGACGGACACCCGCAGTTCGCGGGGGTCGCACTCGATGCCGACGGTGATGGTGTCGCCGCGGTCGGGGCTGCCGTGTCTCAGGGCGTTGGTGAAGAGTTCCCCGGCCGCGAGCACCGCGTCGTCGACGCGCTGGGCCGGCAGCCGCAGGCGGGTGAGGTACTCGGCGACCATCGCCCGCACACCGGGCACCCGCGAGGGGTGCGCCGGGACGGTGGTCCGCAGCCCATGCGCCCCGCGCACCCGGTTCGTGGCGGTGCCGCCGGAGACGGCGGTCCCGGAGGACGGGGTCGCCGACGATACGAGATCGGTCGGGGCCGGAGCCACGGCCGGCAGGGGCTCGGTCTCGGCCGGAGCCACGGCCCCTGGAGGCTCGGTCGGGGCCGGAGCCACGGCCCGTAAGGGCTCGGTCGGGGCGGTGGGCGCAGGCGATGGGGGCCCGCTGCGTGGCGGGGGCCCGGAACGTGCGGGTTCGGTCGGGGCCGGGGCTCCGGACCGTACGGGCGGTGCGGTCGGGGCCCGCGGTGCCGGTGGTTCCGATGCGGGCGGTGCCGAAGGGGCGAGTCGTTCGGCGGCGTGGGTGCGAAGCGCCTGGCCGTCCGCGGGGTGGACCCCTCCTTCCGGTGGCCGTGTCTCGTGCCCCGGAGCCGGGCTGCCGTGGACCGGTGCGGGCGTCGGCTCGCGGCGCGGTGCCCTGGATGCCGGCATCGGTCCTCCTTCGGGTGCGGCCCGGGGGGCGGCTGTCGCTGCGGCTGCCCGTGCAGCCAACACGCGGGACTGCCGGGGCGACCAGGGGGTATTCGGGTTGTCCGGTTGCAAGCGCGTAGTGACGTGGGATGTATGTTCGATCTTGTGAGGAACGGGAGCGGGGGCGGTGCGACGGTGTCCCTTGACGGTGACACCGGCCGTGCGGGACTGCGTGACAAACGAGTGCTGGTGACCGGCGGTACGCGCGGACTCGGCGAACAGATCGTGCGGTTGCTGTCCGCCGAGGGCGTACGGGTGGCCACGTGTGCGCGCACCGCGCGGGATCTGGACGCGCTGGCCGCCTCGATGGGCCCGGGTCTGTTCACCCGGCGGCTCGACGTCACCGCGCCCGGGGACCTGGAGGGGTTCGTCGGGGACGCGGCGGAACGCTTCGGGGGCCTGGACGGGGTGGTGGCCTGCACGGGCGGTTCGCGGGGCGGCGGCTTCGAGGAGGCGGACGCGGACGACTGGGCCGCGACGTGGGCGGTGAACGTCGGTCACGCGACCCGGCTGGTACGGGCCGCGGTCCCGCATCTGCGGGCGGCGGGCGGCGGCTCGGTCGTGGTGATTTCCTCGATCTCCGGCTGGAAGCCCGGCCCGCCCGCGCAGTACTCCGTCGCGAAGTCCGCGCAGATCCAGCTCGCGGCCTCGCTGGCCCGCGAGCTCGGCCCGGACGGGATCCGGGTGAACGCGGTCTCCCCCGGTTCCATGCTGATCCCCGGCCGACGCTGGGACCGGATGCGCCGGGAGGAACCCGAGGCGTTCGCCCGCTTCGTGGCGGCGGAGCTGCCCGGCGGCGGGCCGGTCGCGCCGCAGGAGGTCGCCCGGGTCGTGGCGTTCCTGCTGTCGGACTGGTCGAGCGGGATATCCGGCGCGCACCTCCCGGTCGACCGCGCCCAGAACGCCCCCTCTCCCGACGGGTACTGAACCCCGCGAGGTCCGGTGGCGCCGCCCGGTCACGGCTCCGCGCCGACCCCGGCACCGCGCCCGGCCCCGGTGACGGGCCCGTTCGTCAGGCCACCGCGCCGAGGACACCACGGGAGCGGCGCTCGAATTCCTGCACGACGGGTTCGGCGCGACGGGGTTCGAGGCGTCTGCGGAAGTCGCGCAGGGCCTGGACGGATCGTTCGCTGTGGACGGCGCCGAGGGTCTCCAGGGCCAGGGTCGCGGTGCCGACCGCCTCGTCCAGGCGGTCCTGCTGCAGGTGCGCGGTCGCGAGGACGGAGCGGCTGATGGCCTGGCGCCGGCGCCGGTCGGCGCCCGAGCCGAGCGACTCGCTCGCCGTGCGCTCGGCCTGGCGGGCGAGCCCCAGGTCGCGGAAGCAGAGAGCGGACTCGGCCTGAAGGTAGTGGTGGTCCAGATAGCGCACCCATGGCGACTCCTGCTCGGCCCCCTTGCTCTCCGCCAGGTGCCGCTCCGCCAGCCGCAGCGCCTTCGACGTGTCGTCCGAGCGGCCCCGCGCGGCATGTCCGCGTGCCGACATGGCGTACAGCCGCATCAGTCCGAGGGGGCTGCCGGCCCCCTGTGCCGTGACGATTCCGGCGCGGGCGAGCGCCACCCCCTCGTCGGGGCGGCCGAGGTTGGTGGCGAGGTGGGAGAGCCCCGCGAGGATCTGGCCGCCGAGCACCCGGTCGCGGCCCTCGGCGCACAGCCGCAGGCCCTGGGTCATGTAGCGCTGGGCCAGACCGTACTCCCCCGCGTCGTACGAACTCCAGCCGGCCATGGCGGCCAGCCGGGCGGCGGCCGCGAACAGCCGTCGGCGCTGCCCGGACGGGGTGCCCCGCCGCTGGAGCATGGGGACGACCTCGGTGGAGAGGTAGTGCACGATGCTGGTGCGCACTCCGCCGCCACCGTAGTGGTTGTCCATCTGGTCGAAGACGGCGATCATCGCGTGCACCTGCTCGACGGGGCCGCCGCTCACGGGCAGGGCCTGGGTGAGCGACTCCTGATGCTCCAACAGCCAGAGCAGCCACTCGCGCTGAGGGCTCGTCAGGGAGGCCGGGACGAAGGGGACCGTGCCGAGGAGACTGCGGCGGGAGATGTCGGTGGAACCCAGTTCCGCGAGCGTGTGCAGAGTCTCGGCGACGTCCTCGCCGTAGACGAGCGCTCTGCTCGCGACGGGACGCTGGGAGTCGGAGTGGAATCCGAGGTCCGCGGGGGACAGGGCGCGGCCGAGCCGCTCGGACAGCACGGCGGCGATCAACTCCGGTGCACCGCCGCGGGGTTGCTGACCCTGGAGCCAACGGGTGACCGACGCCTTGTCGTAGTGGGAGTCCGTGCCCTGGCGGCGCCCCAGTTCGTTGACCCGCAGGGCGAGGGAGGCGTAGGAGCAGCCGGCCTCCTTGAGCACGGCCCCCAGCACCGGATTTCCTCCGGCCGACCTGCCGGCGTTCCTTGTCTGTCCCTCGGTCACGGCGGCCATCCCGTATCGCCTCACATCCGCGTGCGGCTGCACTCCGATCCGGATCTGGCGGTGTTTCAATTGCCGTGCGGACGAGCGCAGTTGAGCGTGAAAGTCGCCGAATGTGCGACAGGTCACTCGATCACTATGGTGGCCCGCACACCGCCTGTGCAACCGGCGTTCTGATAATTTCAGAACGATCCGCAGCGCTCTGTCCCTGTCACCGGCCGCGTGGCACACTGCCCCCTGAGACGGCCGTTCCCGGGAGGTAGGACGTGGGCGAGAACCGCTCCGGCGGCAGCGCGCCGACCGTCCTGCGCATGGTTCTCGGGAAGCGGCTGCGGCACCTGCGGGAACGGGCGGGAGTCTCCTTCGAGGAGGCCGCGCGCGCGATCGAGGTCACGGCTCTGACGGTCCGCAGGATCGAGAAGGCCGAGGTCGGGCTCCGCATCCCGTACGTGAGGGAGCTGCTCCGCGTCTACGGAGTCCCGGCGTCGGAGGTCGACGACTTCCTCTCCCTGGCCAGGGAGGCCAACCGGCCCGGCTGGTGGTACACGTACCGCGACGTACTGCCGGACTGGTTCAGCGCCTACGTGAGTCTGGAGAGCGAGGCCAGCGTCATCCGTCTCTACGAACCCCACTACGTCCCGGGCCTGTTGCAGACGCACGACTACGCCACGGCCCTGATGCGCGTCGGGTTCCCCAACGAGACACGGAAGGACATCGCGCGCCGTGTCGCCCTGCGGATGAAACGCCAGGACCTCCTCGCCAAACCCGAGGCCCCGGCGCTGTGGGCGATCCTGGACGAGACGGTGCTGCGCCGGCCGGTGGGCGGACCCGCGGTGATGCGGGCCCAGTTCGACCGGCTCGCCGAGGCCCTGGACATGCCGAAGGTGCGGATCCAGATCATGCGCTTCGGCGTGGGCGCCCACCCGGGCGCGTTCGGCCCGTTCCACCACTTCCGCTTCGGCTTCTCCGAACTCCCCGACATCGTCTACACGGAGAGCCTGGTGGGCGCGGTGTACGTCGACCGGCCCGACGACGTCGTCGGTTATCTCGAAGTACTGGACCGGATGTCCGTGCAGGCGGAGCCGGTCACCCGGACCAGGGCCATCCTGGCTGAACTGCGTAAGGAGTTGTGATCCATGGGACCCGTGCACAACGGCATGTCCGCGGCCGGTCTGGGAACCGAGGGCTGGCGCAAGCCCTGGAGCGGCACCAACGGCGGAAGTTGCGTCGAGGCCAAGCGGCTTCCCGACGGAAGCGTCGCACTGCGCCAGTCACGGGACCCCGAGGGACCCGCGCTGATCTGGTCCCGCGACGAGATGGCCGCGTTCATCGAGGGCGCCAAGTCGGGACAGGCCGACTTCCTGATCGCCTGAGCGAGACCCGCGCCGCACCTCTCCGGGGCTTGTCGACGGCGGGAAGCGCCGGACAGGCCCGAGTCCGCAACCACACCCCCACAACCGGACAACCCGCACGCACACTCCCGCCGTGCGGGTTGTCCCCCCACACTGACCGAGCCGTTCGTCCCGGAGGGAGGGGATACGGGCATGATCCTCCACCAGGGCCTCACACGGTGCCGGACCCTTGTCGTCGAAGGCCCCGACGGTTTCGACCGGCGTCCGCTCCTCGCCGAGCTGGCCCGCCATCACTTCACGATCCGCCCACTGCACGGGCATCTTCACCATGTGGACCCCACCCAGCCCTACCGCGAACTCCTGTCCGCGCCGGGCCGGCTGGCCGTCGACGGCGGCCTCGTCCACGAACTCGTCTACGGACCGCTGCGCCGCGGCCGCTCCCGGGTGACGTGGATCCAGGCGCTGGACTTCGCGGAAGCGGTGGCCGAACGCGATGGCGTGCTCGTGCACATGACGGGCGGGACCGACGACACCGAGGCGGCACGCGCGTACGAGCGGGTGCTGAGGACCTTGGCCCAGCACGTCCCCGTGATCACGCTCGACACCGGGGAACCCGCCGGCGCCGCCCACGACCCCACCCGGGCGATCCGTCAACTCGGCCTGCACATCGGCCTGTTGCCGCTAGCGTAGGCAACCGACCGCGCGACGCACGGCAGGAGAGCTCCCATGGCCGACCGATCCGCCCCCGACCAGGACGCACTGTCGAAGATCGACACGACGGTGCCGCACTCCGCCCGCATCTGGAACTACTGGATGGGCGGGAAGGACAACTACGAGGTCGACCGGGTCGCCGGGGACGCGTACCGCGAAGTCGCCCCGAACATCGAGACCATGGCCCGCGCCTCGCGCGCCTATCTGATCCGTACCGTCACCTTCGTGGCGGGCGAGCTCGGCATCCGCCAGTTCCTGGACATCGGCACCGGCCTGCCCACGTACGACAACACCCACCAGGTGGCCCAGCGCGTCGCGCCCGAGTCCCGCGTCGTGTACGTGGACAACGATCCGCTGGTGCTGCGCCACGCCCAGGCACTGCTGACGAGCACGCCCGAGGGCGTCACCGACTACATCGACGCGGATCTGCGCGAGCCCGAGAAGATCATCGAGTCGGCGTCCCGGATCCTCGACTTCTCCCGGCCTGTCGCGCTGATGCTGATGGGCATCCTCGGTCACATCCAGGACTACGAGGAGGCCCGGTCGATCGTCCGGCGCCTCCAGGCGGCCTTGCCTTCCGGCAGCTGTTTCGTGCACTACGACAGCACGGACACCGACGCGGCGCTCAAGGAGGCCCAGCAGGGCTACGACGACACGGGGGCGATCCCGTACGTGCTGCGCAGCCCCGAACAGGTCGGCGCGTTCTACGAGGGCCTCGAACCGGTCGAACCCGGCATCGTGTCCTGCCCCTTGTGGCGTCCGGAGCCCGGTACGTCGCCCGAGCCCACGGACGTCCACGGGGGCGTGGCCCGCACACCGTGAACGGGCCCGCCCGGCAGGTCAGTCGCTCGACGCCGGCTCGATGTTCTGGTTCAGCCGGAACAGGTTGGCGGGATCGTACTCGGCCTTCACCCCGGCCAGACGGTCGTAGTTGCCGCTGTAGCTCGCCCGGACGCTCTCCTGGTCCTCGGCCATCACCATGTTGACGTACGCGCCGCCCGCGGAGTACGGGAAGAGGGCGTCGGAGTAGTCGACGCTCCACCGCTTGATCACCTCGGCGTTGGCCGGGTCGGGATCGACACCCGCGTAGACGGCGGCCCAGCCCGAATTGCGGTAGCCCCAGGCGGTGTCCGTCGGGCCGACGTCGTGGACGGCTCCGTCGATGGGGTAGAGGTGCATGGTCGACTTCCAGGTCGGCGTCTCGGCGCCGAACTTGGCGTGCAGGTCGACGGCCTCGCCGGGGAGTTCGTCGACGAAACCCGCCCGCCAGTACCACTGGTCGCCGGGCGGGTAGACGCCGTCGAACGCGGACTGGATGGCCGGGTGCGGCATCGGCGCGGGGCCGTGCAGCAGGGGCTCGGGCAGGGCGTCGAGCAGCGGGGCCATGTCCCGGGCCGCCGCGTCGGTGTCGTCACCCACGCGGCACCACAGCACACCGCAGACCTTCTTCAGGTGCAGCTCCTCCGGGAACGGCGGTCCCGGCGGGACCGAGGCGAAGAGGAAGAAGCCGCCGAGTTCACGCGGCGCGTGGGGAATGAAGTCGCGGTAGGCGGCGAGGACTTCGGCGCCGAGCTCGACGGGCCAGAAGGTGGGACCGGCGACGACCGTGCTCACTTCGTGCAGCCGGAAGAGGAACGAGGTGACGACACCGAAGTTTCCGCCGCCTCCGCGGATCGCCCAGTAGAGGTCGGTGTTCTCGTCCGCGTTCGCGCGGACGTGCTCGCCGTTCGCCAGGACCAGCTCGGCCTCCAGCAGGTTGTCGACGGCCAGCCCGCACTTGCGGGTGAGATGGCCGAGGCCGCCGCCGAGGGTGATGCCGCCGACTCCCGTGGTGGAGATGATGCCGCTCGGTGTGGCCAGGCCGTGCTCGTTGGTGGCGCGGTCGACCTCGCCGAGGAGACAGCCGCCGCCGACCCGTACCGTGCGGGCCGCCGGATCGACGTTGATGTCCTTGAGCGGGGAGAGGTCGAGGACCACTCCGTCGTCGCAGGTGCTCAGGCCCGCCCCGTGATGACCGCCGCCGCGCACCGCGAGCGGGAGTGCGTGGTCACGCGCGAAGCCGATGATCAGGGCGACGTCCTCCGGGGAGGCGCAGCGTGCCACGAGGGCGGGCCGCCGGTCGATCATCGCGTTGTAGACGGCACGGGCCTCGTCGTACCCGGAGTCCTCCGGGCCGATCAACTGGCCCTTGAATGCCGAGAGTTCCTGGCGTGCCGCTTGTACCGGTGTTGTGGACATGTGCATCCCCGTATCTGGAGACCGCCCCAGGTCCCGGCGTCCGGGCCGTGGACCGGACAGGCTCTCCGCCATTGGGTCCGATGTGCCCGTTTCAGCCCGATCACTGATTAGCGTAACCCCGTGACATTCGGCTGGCTCGGCGACCCGGACCGGCCGGACGCGGGGACGCTCTCCGGTGTCGGTTCTCTGTGCAGAGAGCGAAAACGGAATCACTCCAGCCATTTTTCGGCCGAAGTCGGCTTCCCGCACTCGC
>NZ_JBSFZS010000042.1:0-62648 GCF_053600395.1 Streptomyces sp. NPDC005070
GTACATCGATGCCCGTCGCCACCGACGCTCACCTCTCCGTCCAACGGCGACGGGCTGATGCACCGGCACGGCCCCGACCCACCCACCGGCCCGGAACCGCGCCCAGGTGACACCCCGGAGGGCTACGCGTGCGTGAGCTCCACCTGGATCTCGACCTCGACCGGCGCGTCCAGCGGCAGAACAGCCACACCGACCGCGCTCCGGGCGTGCACACCCTTGTCGCCCAGCACGGCACCCAGGAGCTCACTCGCCCCGTTCAGCACACCCGGCTGCCCGGTGAAGTCCGACGCCGACGCCACGAACCCCACGACCTTGACGACACGCGCGATGCGATCGAGGTCGCCCACGACCGACTTCACCGCGGCCAGCGCGTTCAGCGCGCACGTACGGGCGAGCTCCTTGGCCTCCTCGGCCGTGACCTCGGCGCCCACCTTCCCGGTGACCGGAAGCTTCCCGTCCACCATCGGAAGCTGCCCGGCCGTGTACACGTACACGCCCGACTGCACAGCGGGCTGGTACGCGGCCAGCGGCGGAACGACGCCCGGAAGGCTCAGTCCGAGTTCGGCGAGCTTCGCCTCGACAGCCCCGCTCACGCCGACCTCTCGCGCTTCAGGTAGGCCACGAGCTGCTCGGGGTTGGGGCCGGGCACGACCTGGACCAGCTCCCAGCCGTCTTCGCCCCAGGTGTCCAGAATCTGCTTCGTGGCGTGGACGAGCAGCGGCACAGTGGCGTATTCCCATTTGGTCATGTGGCCGACTGTAGCCGCTGGCGACCACCGCCTCCCGCCCGAGCCACCCGCCGCCCCGCCTCCGACAGCGCCGGTTGTCCACAGCCTCCTGCTTACTCCGGCGGCGGACTGGTTAGGCTCGAATACGTGAGCAGGCTCCAGGTCGTCAGCGGCAAGGGCGGTACCGGCAAGACCACGGTGGCCGCCGCCCTCGCGCTCGCCCTCGCGACCGAGGGCAAGCGTGCCCTCCTCGTCGAGGTCGAGGGCAGACAGGGCATCGCGCAGCTCTTCGAGACAGAAGCGCTGCCCTACGAGGAGCGGAAGATCGCCGTCGCTCCAGGTGGCGGGGAGGTGTTCGCCCTCGCCATCGACCCCGAACTCGCGCTGCTGGACTACCTCCAGATGTTCTACAAACTGGGCGGTGCCGGCCGCGCCCTCAAGAAGCTCGGCGCGATCGACTTCGCGACCACCATCGCGCCCGGACTGCGGGACGTCCTGCTGACCGGCAAGGCGTGCGAGGCGGTGCGGCGCAAGGAGAAGAGCGGCCGCTTCACGTACGACTACGTGGTGATGGACGCGCCCCCCACCGGCCGCATCACTCGCTTCCTGAACGTGAACGACGAGGTCGCCGGCCTCGCGAAGATCGGCCCGATACACAATCAGGCCCAGGCCGTCATGCGCGTCCTCAAGTCCCCGGAGACGGCGGTCCACTTGGTGACGCTGCTGGAGGAGATGCCCGTACAGGAGACCGCGGACGGGATCGCGGAGCTGCGCGCGGCGAAGCTTCCCGTGGGCCGGATCATCGTGAACATGGTGCGCCCGGCACTCCTCGACGGCGTCGACCTGGAACTGGCGAAGACCACTCCGCGTTCGGCGATCGCCAAGTCGCTCTCCTCGGCCGGTCTCGGCGGGGCGCGGCGCGGCGGCCTCGCCGAACGGCTGGTGGACCCGCTTCTCCAGCAGGCCGAGGAGTACGCCGAGCGGTACACGCTGGAGACCGAGCAGCGCGGCGTGCTGGCCGAGCAGGACCTGCCGTTGCACGAACTCCCGCTGCTCGCCGAGGGCCTGGACCTGGCGGGCCTCTACGAACTGGCCGCACAGCTCCGTAAGCAAGGGATGTCATGAGTCTGGACCCCGCCCGCGTCCTCGATCTCGACCCGCTGCTCGACGACCCGGAAACCCGCATCGTGGTGTGCTGCGGTTCGGGCGGCGTCGGCAAGACGACCACGGCGGCGGCTCTGGGGCTGCGTGCCGCGGAGCGCGGCCGCAAGGTGGTCGTGCTCACCATCGACCCCGCGCGCAGGCTGGCGCAGTCGATGGGCATCGACTCCCTGGACAACACTCCGCGCCGGGTGAAGGGCGTCGAGGGCAGCGGCGAGCTGCACGCCATGATGCTCGACATGAAGCGCACGTTCGACGAGATCGTCGAGGCGCACGCGGACGGCGACCGGGCGGCGGCCATCCTCAACAACCCCTTCTACCAATCGCTCTCGGCGGGCTTCGCGGGCACGCAGGAGTACATGGCGATGGAGAAGCTGGGCCAGTTGCGGGCGCGCGACGAGTGGGACCTGATCGTGGTCGACACGCCGCCGTCCCGCTCGGCGCTGGACTTCCTGGACGCCCCGAAGCGGCTCGGTTCCTTCCTCGACGGGCGGCTGATCCGGCTGCTCACGGCGCCGGCGAAGCTGGGCGGCCGGGCGGGCATGAAGTTCCTGAACGTCGGGATGTCGATGATGACGGGCACCCTGGGCAAGCTGCTCGGGGGGCAGCTCCTGAAGGACGTGCAGACGTTCGTCTCGGCCATGGACACCACGTTCGGCGGTTTCCGTACGCGGGCCGACGCCACGTACAAGCTGCTCCAGGCGCCCGGCACCGCGTTCCTGGTGGTGGCGGCGCCCGAGCGGGACGCGCTGCGCGAGGCCGCGTACTTCGTGCAGCGGCTGGCCGCGGAGGAGATGCCGTTCGCCGGGCTGGTGCTCAACCGGGTGCACGGCAGCGGGGCCACCCAGCTCTCCGCCGAGCGGGCGCTCGCCGCCGCGGAGGATCTGGACTCCGCCGACGGGGAGAACCCGGAATCCGCGGAGAACCCCGAGGCCGACGCCGCGGAGAATCCGGAAGCCGCCGGTGCGGAGGATCCCGAAGCCGCCGCCGTAGAAAATCTTGCCGAGGCCCGCATTGTGGATCAGGCGGACGGGAAGGCTGGACTTCGTAACTCTCCTGGCACGTACGGCAGTTCAGAATCACTGGCTTCCGGTACATCAGCTCCTGACGAAGGCTCCCCCGCCACCACGGACAGGACGGCCGGCACGGACTGCACCACCGCTACGGACAGGACCGCCGCCACGGACCCCGAGCGATCCATCGACCAGCTCACCGCAGGCCTGCTGAGGCTCCACGCCGAGCGCATGCAGTTGCTCTCCCGCGAGCAGCGCACGCGTGACCGCTTCGCCGCGCGGCACCCCGAGGTGCCGGTGGCCGAAGTGGCCGCGCTGCCCGGCGACGTCCACGATCTCGTGGGGCTGCGGGACATCGGGAACCGGCTCGCGGCCCACCGGCCGGAGCTGCCCGAAAGCTGAGTGCGGAGGCCGAGGGGCCTTGGCCACGTACGGAGGCCCCTGAGGGGCCCGTTCAGGCCCTTGCCTGCCCCCGCGGCCACCGAGCGGGCCGGGAGGGCCCGCGTGGGCCTGAGAGGCCCGAGAGCGGCGTCCTGACGTCCTGGCCGCGACGGGCGAACTCCCCTCAGCCCACCGCCGCGTAGCGCTCGTACACCTCTTCCTCGTCGAGGGGCAGCAGGCCCGCCCCGCGCTCGTACTCCATACGCGCGGTCTCGAGCAGGCGCCGCCACGAGGTGACGGTCGGCCGCCGGCGCAGCAATGCGCGGCGCTCACGCTCGGTCATGCCACCCCACACGCCGAATTCGACGCGGTTGTCGAGCGCGTCGGCGAGGCACTCCGTGCGAACCGGACATCCGGTGCACACTGCCTTGGCCCTGTTCTGCGCTGCTCCTTGAACGAACAGTTCATCTGGATCGGTAGTGCGGCAGGCCGCCTGCGCACTCCAGTCGGTTACCCAGCCCATACCGGCGCCGTCCTCTCCCGAATCGAGGCTCCCCCACGGCGGCAGCGGCATATTCACCGCCGCCAGTTGAGGACGTTACGGAAGGTGGGCACAGCGCAACACCCCCTTCGGGCCCAATCTTGAATGGCCCGAACGGACTATGCGTAAGCGGCAGATCACCCGGGGGAGTGAGCCGAAGACATGCGCGACCATCCCGGCAAACCGGGACAGTTGGGTCGAGTCACAACGGACGCCCTGTGACACACAAGGCCGATTCGGACACGCACTCCACACGAGTGCGGAACCTCCGGAACGATTCGGGGTCGCCGGCGTATTGATACGTGGCCGCACTGCTGTGACAGTTGTGAGCAGCTTAGGCCAAGGCATATACGCGTGTCCGGCGAATGAGAACGTAGGCTGCCCTCATGCCAAAGAAGCGCTCGGGCGGTGGTCTGTCCCCTACGCAGCAGGCCGCCAAGTTCCTCGGTGTCAGCGTGCTTGCGGGCGCCGTCATGGCCGGAATCGCGCTGCCCGCCGCGGGCGCGCTAGGTCTGGCGGCCAAGGGGTCGGTCCAGGGATTCGATGACATTCCGGACAATCTGAAGAGTCCGGCGCTGAGTCAGCGGACCACGATCCTGGACAGCAAGGGCGGTCAGATCGCGACCGTCTACTCGCGCGACCGCACGGTGGTCGACCTCAAGGACATCGCGCCGTCCATGCAGAAGGCGATCGTCGCGATCGAGGACTCGCGCTTCTACCAGCACGGCGCGATCGACCTGAAGGGCATTCTGCGCGCGGTCAACCAGAACGCGCAGAACGGCGGGGTGGCCCAGGGCGCCTCCACCCTGACCCAGCAGCTCGTGAAGAACTACTTCGTGGAAGAGGCCGGCGACGACCCGACCAAGGTCGCCCAGGCCACCCAGCAGACCATCGGCCGCAAGATCCGCGAGCTCAAGTACGCGATCCAGCTCGAAGAGAAGCTGGGCAAGAAGAAGATCCTCGAGAACTACCTGAACATCACGTTCTTCGGGGAGCAGGCGTACGGCATCGAGGCCGCCTCCCAGCGTTACTTCTCCAAGCCCGCCAAGGACCTGGACCTCCAGGAGTCCGCGCTGCTCGCGGGCATCGTCCAGTCGCCGAGCCGGTACGACCCGGTCAACGACGAGGAGGAGGCCCTCAAGCGCCGCAACACCGTGCTGCAGCGCATGGCCGAGGTGCACGACATCTCCCAGGAGCAGGCCGACGCCGCCAAGGCCACGAAGCTCGGGCTGCACGTCAGCCAGCCGAAGAACGGCTGCATCACGGCCGTCAAGGGCGGCTCCTTCTTCTGCAAGTACGTGGAGAAGGTCTTCCTGAGCGACCCGGTCTTCGGCAAGACCAAGGAGGAGCGGGCGAAGGTCTGGAACCAGGGTGGCCTGACGATCCGTACGACGCTCGACCCGCAGTCCCAGGCGTCGATCCAGGCGTCGCTGAAGGATCACGTCTACAAGTCCGACAAGGTCGCCGCGGCGGCCACTCTCGTCGAGCCCGGCACCGGGAAGATCCTCGGGATGGGCCAGTCGAAGCCGTACGGCTACGGGAAGAACGAGACCGAGTACAACTACTCGGTCAACTACGACATGGGCGGCTCGAACTACGGCTTCCCGACCGGTTCGACGTTCAAGCCGTTCGTGGCCGCGGCAGCGCTGGAGCAGGGCCGGCCGGCGACGCAGGAGTACTCCTCGCCGAACAAGATGCCGTACCCCAGCCCGGTGCAGACCTGCGGCAGCAAGCCGTGGACGAACCAGGCGAACGAGCAGGTCCCGAACGAGAGCGCGTCCGAGCAGGGCCCGTATCAGCTGAAGGAGGCGATGGCCAAGTCGGTCAACACCTACTTCGTGCAGATGATCTCCGACATCGGCCTGTGCCCGGTGATGAACCAGATCGACAAGCTCGGCGTGGTCCAGGGCAACGGCGACAAGCTCCCCGAGGTGCCCGCCATCGCCCTGGGCGCCAAGGGCATCTCGCCGCTCACGATGGCCACGGCCTACGCCGCCTTCGCCTCCCGGGGCATGTACTGCACGCCGGTCGCCATCGAGTCGATCAGCCAGCAGATCGGCGGCCGCGAGAAGTCTCTGGACGTGCCCAAGTCGACCTGCTCGCGGGCCATGTCCGAGACGACCGCGGACACCGTCAACAGCCTGCTGAGCGGTGTGATCGACTCCGGTACGGGCCAGCAGGCCGGTCTCACCGACCGCGCCAACGCCGGTAAGACGGGTACGACGGACGAGCGCAAGAACGCCTGGTTCGTCGGCTACACGCCGAACCTGTCCGGCGCCGTCTGGGTCGGCAGCGCCTCCCAGCGGGTCCAGATGAGGGGCATCCAGATCGGCGGCGTCTGGCACGACAAGGTGTACGGCGGCCAGGTCCCCGGTCCGATCTGGCGGGACCTGATGACGGGCGCGCTCTCGGGCAAGGACGCCCCGTCCTTCAACCTGGTCAACATTCCCGACCCCGACAAGAACAAGGGCAAGGGCCAGGACGACGACAACAACAAGGGCCGCGGCCGCCACGGTGGCCGGGGCAACGACAACACCACCGGCACCGTCAACGGCAACACCATCAGCGGCCAGAGCGACGGCGGAGTGACTTTCCCGACGCCTTCCATCTCCCTTCCCGACGGATGGATCCAGGGCAACACGAACAGCGGCAACGCAAACGGCGGCCAACGCTGAGGCGTGGCCCGTAACCCGTAGTCCTACGCCTTCGCGTGTACGCGGGAACGCCCCGTGGGCCAGGAGTCGATCCTGGGCCACGGGGCGTTCGGCGTAAGGGGTGTTGTGTGGCAGGCGGGCCGCCGTGACGCCGTGACGCCGTGACGTGACGCACGAGGTGGCTGGCCGGCGCAATCGCGTCGTCGTCCACCCGCCGGGGCGTACGACATCGGCGGGCCGGGCGCAATGGCCCGCACCCGCCGGGGACGTACGACGTCCGCGGGGCGTGCGCACGGCGTCCGCCTCGGGACGACTGGGCAGTGCCTCGGCGAGCAGGCCGAGCCAGGGCATCCTCGGGATGGCCACCGGCCGCCGCCGAACCGGCGAGGGCACCGATGCATCGACCGGAACAGGACCTGCACCGGGACCGGACCTGGAACCGGACCTGCACCCGGGACCGATCTGGAACCGGAACCGGGGAGGGGGTCAGCCCGTGAGCAACTGCTTCACGGCGGCGGCGACACGGCCGCCCTCGGCCTGCCCGGCCACCTTCGGGTTCACGATCTTCATGACCGCGCCCATCGCGCGCGGCCCCTCGGCGCCGGCCGCCTTGGCCTCCTCGACGGCCTGGGCGACGATCTGCCGAAGCTCGTCGTCGGAAAGCTGCTTGGGCAGATACACGGCGAGCACCTCGCCCTCGGCCCGCTCACGCTCGGCCGACTCGGAGCGCCCGCCCTGCGCGAAGGCCTCGGCCGCCTCACGACGCTTCTTCGCCTCGCGGGCGATCACCTTCTGCACTTCCTCGTCGGAGAGTTCGCGCTTGGTCTTGCCCGCGACCTCCTCATTGGTGATCGCGGAGAGGGTCAGCCGGATCGTCGAGGAGCGGAGCTCGTCGCGCCCCTTGATCGCGGCGTTGAGGTCTGCCTGCAACTTCGACTTGAGCGTGGTCATGCCGTCAAGTGTCGCAGGTGCGGTGATGCGGACGCCTGTTGATTTCCAGCGCGCCCGGCCGAGGTCCGAAGGGTCGTGCGGGGATGCCTTCTCCGCAGACCCCGGACGGGGACTTTCGGACTGTCCACAGGCGGTGAAGGGCGCTCGGCGGAGTCTGACACGATGGGCGTATGCGCGCGCGATACGGAGTACCCCTGGGAATCACGGCGGTGGGCGCCGCCGGACTGCTGTACTCGGCGGGATTCGAGGCCCGTTCCTTCCGCCTGCGGCGGGTGACTGTCCCGGTACTGCCTCCGGGGATGCGACCGGTGCGCATTCTTCAGGTCTCCGACATCCACATGGTGAGCGGACAGCGCAAGAAGCAGCGCTGGCTGCGCTCCCTGGCCGGCCTGCGCCCCGACTTCGTGATCAACACCGGGGACAACCTCTCGGACCCGGAGGGTGTGCCTGAGGTGCTGGACGCGCTCGGCCCCCTGATGGAGTTCCCGGGCGCCTATGTCTTCGGCTCGAACGACTACTACGGCCCCACACTCCGCAACCCCGCCCGCTACTTGTTCGAGAAGACGGCGGGCCGTCACGGGCTGAACGGCAACAAGCCGGTCGTGGGCGCCGTCCACAACCCGTGGGAGGACCTGCGCGACGGTTTCGACACCGCGGGCTGGCTGAACCTGACGAACACCCGGGGGACGCTGAAGATCGAGGGCTCGGAGATCGAGCTGACAGGCCTCGACGACCCGCACATCAAGCGCGACCGCTACGCGCGCGTGGCCGGCGGCCCGTCCGAGTCCGCCGACTTCTCGATGGGCGTCGTGCACGCCCCGTACCTGCGCAGCCTGGACGCCTTCACCGCCGACGGCTACCCCCTGATCCTGGCGGGCCACACCCACGGCGGCCAGATCTGCCTCCCCTTCTACGGCGCCTTCGTCACCAACTGCGACCTGGACACGGACCGCGTCAAGGGCCTCTCCCGGCATACGGCGGAGGGCCGGACGTCGTACATGCACGTCTCAGCGGGCTGCGGCGCGAGCCGCTACACCCCGGTCCGCTTCGCCTGCCCGCCGGAGGCGTCACTGCTGACGCTGGTGGAGCGGGTGTAGCGAGTCTGGGGTTTCCGGGGGCGGGGCGCTGAGCCGAGGCCCGGTCGACACGCGAAGGCGATGACCCGGGGGCCGGAGACAGTCGGGGTAAGCGCCACCAGACCGGACCGGGCCTGTCCTGGTCCAATCGGGCCCGGGTCGGTCCGTGCCGGGCCCGTGGCACGGTGGACTCGACTGCCGCAGAGCAGGACGGTACGGAGTCACATCAACTCGGCCGGTGACGATGTGGCGAGCAGCGCTGGACGGAAGCACGCCCCCGCAACCATGTAACCCACCCGGTCGACACATATCGCCCAAATGCCCCGATCCGCTTAGCGTGAGGGCATGATCACCCCTATGCCCAGGGACATACCCGATCTCCCCGCGATACCGGGCATCATCCCGTCGACCCACCCCTTCGTCCCCGCGACGGCGGTGGTGGCCCCCTCCCACCGCCCGGCCACCGCGGTCTACCGCGCCCTGGTGGCCCTCGCGGCGGCGACGGGCGTGGCCATCGAGATGAAGCTGGGAACCACGGCCCGCCTGCTGAGCTACTTCACGATCCAGACCAATCTGCTCGTGGCCGTGGTCTTCGCGGCGTCGGCGCGCCGGGCCTGGTCGGCGCGCCGACCGTTGCCCGGGGTGCTGACAGGCGGCACATTGATCTACGCCTCGATCACGGGCCTGGTCTATCACCTGATCCTGGCGAACGAGTCGACGCCGTTCTCCATGACCGGAGGCAACGACACGCTCTCCGGGTGGCACGCGGTCGCCAATCAGCTCCTCCACACGGTCACGCCGATCGCCGTGGCCCTCGACTGGCTGCTGCTGACCCGCCCGACCCCGCTGGCACTGCGCAACGCCGCGACCTGGCTGATCTACCCCCTCGCCTACCTGGCCTTCAGCCTGGCCCGCGGCGCGATGCTGACGCCCGGGACACCGGCGCGCTACCTCTACCCTTTCGTCGACGTGGACCGGCACGGCTACGGAGGCGTCCTCGGCAACACCGCCATCCTGGGCGCCACCTTCTACGCCCTGGCCCTCTTGATCGTCGTCCTCGATCACGTGCGCCCCGACCCGGTCCGACGCCGCGTCCGACGCCCAGAAAACCGGATTTCGTCTCAGGCCACCGGTGGGCTAAAGTAAACGACGTCGCCGCGAGAGCAGCGACAATCGGGGTGTAGCGCAGCTTGGCAGCGCGCTTCGTTCGGGACGAAGAGGTCGTGGGTTCAAATCCCGCCACCCCGACAGCTAAAACGCAGGTCAGGCCCGGTGCTGAGTTATCAGCACCGGGCCTGCCTCGTTCTCCAGGGACTCTCTGGAGAAATCCTGGAGAAGATCTTGGCATCTGTCTCCAGATCGGCGCCCGCTAGTGCTCTGGCCGACAACGTTCTCCGAATTGGTGGTGAGCCAGCCGATCGGCCGACGGTGACCGCTGCCGCGGTGCATGATGATGGACATGCGGCTGCATCCCGGGGCTTCCCTTGAGCTGGCTGAGATGGTCCTGACGAGAGCCATGACGATCTGGAACCAAGCCAGCAAGGCCACCGATGCTGTCACCGCGTACTTCGACGCGGTGACGAAGCTGTCCTACGACTACACGCGCATGTTTGCCAGTCCGGACCTTGGCGCCGGACTCCAGAACGCGACGTATTGGAACCTTCTCAGTCTCAGTAGGGCGAGAATAGCCAGCCCGAAGGATGCCGATGGTGTAGCCCCCTGGCGCTGGAACCTTCGCGGTTTCTGTAGGTCGAGAGTGGCCAGCCCGCCTGCTGATGGCGCGGCCTCTAGGCGTGAGCGCACAGCCGAATCCGAGGCGGCCAGTACGGAGATCCGGGCGCAGGCCGAAGCTGCGGACCGTGCCTGGCAGGAGCTGCGGGTCCTGAAGCATTTGGCCGACCGGATCGGGCTGCCGGTGGTCTACGACACCAACATGTTCAACCACTGGAGCCAGCCCGGCGACATCCCCTGGCGCAGGATCCTCAAGGACCAAGGCGAGAGCGCGAAGCTGTGCCGCCTTATCGTTCCGCTGGCCGTCATCGACGAACTAGACCGCCAGAAGTACGGACAAGGCCAGCTCGCGAAGAGGGCCGCCACCGCGATCCGCTACCTCGAGCGGGCACTGAAGGACAACGGCCCAGGGGACCCGGTGCGGCTCCGCGAGGACATGACGCTGGAGATCTGGGTCGACACCGACGAGCGTGGCGGCGATGCAGACCTGGCGATCCTCCGCTGCGCCGCCGACCTCGACAACCTCCATGCTCCCCAGATCCGGCTAATCTGGCACCCGCCAGAAGAACACCCCGCGCAGGGAGCCCGAGTCCTCACGGACGACTTCGGCATGCGGCTGCGCGCGCAGCAGATGGGGCTGACGGTGCTGAGGCTGCCCGAGGAGTACCGGAAGAAGGGCACAGCACTCGATGACGTTCCGAGAACTTAGTGCTGTGACCGCATAGGTTCCATCCGAACCACACGGTCCAGACCCGCGAGCTGCACGCCTACCTGCCCTGACGCAACACCAACGCCCGCCACCCCGACATCCTGGCCGCCCAGTGCTGGGAACGCGCCAGCGTCCGCAGCGAGAAGGGCGTCTACTACGGCGGACGCCCCCTCACTCAAGCAGCCTGACTACCCACCAACCCGGTGAACGTTTTCCTGGCACAGCACTAGCAAGCCTTCAGCAACGCGTCCAGAGCAGCCACGGGCGAGCCGAGACTCATCGTCCGGCGCGCGTCCAACGCTTCCTCCCACATCCCGGTGAGCGCAGTCATCAGCGCCTGCCGCATCCCGGGAGTGATGTGGTCGTAGCGCGACTGGACGGAGCCGTCCTCATGGCCCATGCGTTCGTCCATGAGCTTTGGCGGGGTCCCCACTTCCCTCATCAGGGTCTTGTGCGTGTGACGCAGCCCGTGCGGGGTGAGCCCCGGAGCGATCGGCACCCAGCACGCTTCAGCCCGCTTGGAGGCTCCTCGCCCGCGTGCCGGGATGCCAGGCCATGGCTCGGCAACGACGGGCACGGGCCGCTCTTCCTGTCTGCCCCGTCCCGGGTACCGCCCTGTCGCGGCTGGCCGGAAGAGCCATGTGGCGAAACCGGAGCGCCGCCAGTGAGCAGCCAACTCCCCCGATGCAGCGTTGCGGATGTATCCGAGATCGCTGACCGCTTCCAGCACCTTCAGACGAGTCGGCTCCGCCACCGCATCCGGGCGGTTGAGGACGTTGGAGACGGTGCCGGTCGATACGCCGGAGCGGCGCGCCACATCGACCAGTTTCGCCCCGGGGCGGCTTGCGGCCCCGTTGGCGGTTCCATGGCCGCGGAAGACGTAGGCCAGTCCGTGACACTCGCAAGGCGTCGGTCTCGTCCGGGCAACGTGGCGGGCAAGCAGGGAGGCGAGGAAATCCGGAGTGTTGATGTCGCGGTAGGAGTCGTCCTTGGGCGGGCAGCGGTGCAGTTCGCCGGTGTCCAGTTCGTAGAGCTGCCACTCCACGCGGATGCTCTTCGGCCGGACGAACTCGGGCTCAAGGCCAACGATCTCGCCCCAGCGCATGCCGGTGTAGCCCTTGATGACGCCGGCAACGAACTCGTCGTCGCGGCCGGACAGCAGAGCCATTCTCTCGGCGAGCAGCAGGATGCCGAGTGCGGTCGTGACCGCCTTCTCCGGGCCACGGTTGCGTGAGCGGCCGGCGCGCTTCCCTCGTCCGCGGCGCTTGGTTGCCGGGTTGGAGTCGCGCAGCCCCTCGTCAACAGCGTCGGCAAGGATCAGGTGCAGTGTCGCCCGCCATGTCTTGACGCTGGATGCCGCATAGGGCACGGCGCGTTCGTGCTTCTCCCAAGCGGCAATGTCGGTGCTCAGGATGTCGGCAATGGCAGAGTCCTCGAATGCGGGGAGTAGATGCTCTTCGATGTGCCGCCGGTAGTTCTGCATGGTGGATGCCGCCAAGTCCTGTCCTGCATACCAGCGGTTGACGTAGCTACCGAAGGTGATCCGCTCACGAGGCGCCTTCTTCGTTCCGGCCAACAGCTTCGCTTCTTCGGCATCAGCCGCCTTCTTTGCCGCAGCCTTGGTCCGGAAGCGGATGGCATCGCCATCGGCATCGCGAACAGTGGCGTACTTGCCCGGCGCGAGCTTGTACCGGCCGCGCCAGTAGCTGCCGAGACTCTCGGCATAACCCACCTTGTTCTCCTATGAACGGGTGTGCCGCCCGGCTAAGACCCGGGCGGCACACGAATCAGGCTGCGCTGGAATGCGGTTGGCCGCCTTGCGCCCTGCGCGGCGTCCTTGCCTTCAGAGAGGTGACGGACGCCGCCGTTGCGGTCGTCCTACGCCGTGGTGGTTGCTGTGCTGACGCAGGAGCGTCATGGCTTTGGGCGGGGCGGCTCTCGAAGATGTGCATGATCTCGGCGAAGTGCTCGGCCGTGAACCGGTAGCTCCCTGCGGGCTTGGTGAAGGGGATGCGTCCCCGGCGAGCCTGCTCCTTAACCCACCACTCCGAGCAGTGGAGGGCCTTGGCGATGTCGCTCGGGAGGTAGACAGGGGGAAGGGGCGGGGGTTCCGGTCGCGGTGCGGTGCTCATGTGGCGGTGACTCCTCACGAAGAAGCGGGATCCGCTGACAGAACTGACAGAACCTCCCCGGCAAACCGTTGACCTGCAGTTTTGTCGGGTTTTGGATCTCTGACAGAACTGAGTTAAAACCTGACAGAACCTCGTCGGGGGAGGTTCTGTCACAGAACTCCGGGCGGCCCACCGGGAGTTCTGTCAGGTTTTAACTCAGTTCTGTCAGAACCGCGATCATGGACGTTTGTGCAGGTCAGCGGTTTGCGCAGGGAGTTGTGTCAGTTCTGTCGGCGGTCTGGGGGTTCTGTCAGGCTCCGCGCGCGATGCGCGGGTGGGTCTCGTAGCGGGGCGAGGGCGGCCGGCCGCCCTTGCTGGAACGGGGCGGGGACGGGAGCTGGCGGATCCAGCCGTGTTCTTCGAGCAGGGCGAGCGCGGGGTCAAGGTCGCCGATCTCGGGGAAGTCGGCCCGGCGCAGCGACCGATACAGCTCCCGCTTGGTGAACTGCGCAGGGTTGCTGGAGACGAGCTGGGCGAGGACGGTCACCGCAGATTCGTGGGCGGGCCCGGCGCTCATGACGGTGAATACGTCCAGGGCGTGCGCGGTGAAGTAGTCCCCCAGTTCGGTGGCGGCAGCCATGGTCGACGCCTCGATGGGCTTGTGCCATCCGTCCTCGGGGTGGGCGGCGAGGTGCAGGAGTCCGGCGATGCGGGCGACCGCGCCGTCGCGCTTGGAGGCCCATTTCACGATCGGCGCGAAACTCCCGTCCGGACCGAGACGCGACTCGGTGACCTTCTGGAAGGCCAGCAGGACCGCGTCGGCTTCCGGTGTGAGCTGAATGAGTGCGGGGTCGGTCCAGTCCGCCAGGGCGAGCGTCAGGCCCACCAGATGCTTGGCGTAGGTGGCGGCCACCTGCTCGTCCAACAGGGCGGGAGTCAGGCTGCGGAAGCCGACCAGGGACAGGGGCTTGGAGTACAGGAAGCGGGCGAGCAGCCCACGCCCGTCGGCCCCGTCGATGCGACTGAGCGCGTCCAGGACTTCCGGCTGAACGGCCAGGCCAATGGTGACGGCCGGGGAGTCGACGTGCTGCGCACTGCGGCCCTGCCGGTTGACCCGGAGCATGTCCCCGGCGTGGCCCTTGAGGAACATGCCCATGTTGGGCTTGCCCGTGTAGCGGCCAGCGATGATGTCGAACAGCTCTCCCTCGGCGCTGAGGCAGGAGATGCGCCCGCCCTGCTCGTCCAGGAGCGTTCCGACGTTCTCCGGGGTCACGTCGTCCGCAACGAGCTGCGGTTCCGCAGGAATCCGCATCTTGTCAGCGTCCTGCGCGAGTTGGACGGCTTCGGTCGTCTGATTGGCACGGTGTTCGGGCTCAGCGTTCGCTGCCTTGGCAGCGGCTTTCTCGGCGGCGACTTTGGCCAGCTTGGCCAGGGTCTCCGCCTCCGCCCTGACGGGCCCGGAGAGTTCGATCAGGGCCTTCTCTGCATCAAGCAACGGCTTCACCATCAGGTCGAACACGGCCGACTTCCGGTTGCCGGGAGGCAGGGCAATGGCGGTGTAGATGTTCACGGGCTCACGCCAGTGCCCGCGTACGCAGACCTTGACGCGTCCGCCGGCGGCGGTGGCGAGAACCGCCAGGGCCAGGCATCCGCCGAGGTCTGCCGGGGTCTGGGTCTCCTCGGCGACACCGTGCACCATTCTGCCCAGCCAAGCCGGGAAGGCGTGGACGGGGAAGTCGGGGAGCGGCGGGCGTGCCCGCAGGGGTACGGGTTCGTCCCAGGCGGGGCCGGTGATCTGCTCGGGTTCGATGTCCTCGAACCCTTCCCACAGATCCGCGCGTACGTCGTTGGTCGTCATGCGGCGGTCCTGCCTTCCGAGGTGGGGTTCAGCAGCGGGCATACGGTGCGGTGTTCGCCGTGTGCGGCGACCAGTTGCAGCACGGCGGCACGGCCGATGGCGTGCCGCTCGTAGCCGCAGGTGCACCAGGAACGGGCAGAGGGGGTGACGCTCCACGAGGGCGGTGCGACGATGTGGAGCCCGGCCACGGCGTGGCGCCCGTCGCCCGGGTGCGGGTCAGGGCGAACAGCAATGGGGACGCCTTCGGCGACGCCCGTCGGCTCGCCCATGGACGGATCGTCCACAGGCTGTGCAGCGGCGCGCGGCCCGTCCGGGGTGGTGGTGATGCTCTTCAGGAAGGTGTGCCGGCGGGTGTTCATGCCGTCGCCCGGCGGTTCTGGTTGTGGGCGATGGACCAGTCCAGGGCGCTGCGCAGGGTGGAGCGGCACTCGGACGCGGACAGGCCGGCCGCCTCGCCCCCCTCCTGAAGAGCCTCCTCGACCACGTGCCGGGGGAGGTCGCCCCACGCGACGAACCGCCCCAGAGCGCGTGCGGCCCGGAACAACTTCGCCTCCCGCTCGCCGACTTGGGCCGAAGCCACTTTCCGCGTCTCGTCGGCGAGCGCTACATCCGCGTATCGGTTAGATTGCCCCGCTATGGCCACCGAGGGGGCCTGAGAGGGCTTGGGGGCGGGTTGCAGGATGCCGTGCAGCCACGGAGGCAGAGGGGCCGCCGCGGGCCCGCGCAACGCTTCGTACGTCCCGGCGGGGGTGGTGCTGCCGGCGGCGACGACGTATCCGCCCCATGCCCGGGTGTCGACCAACGGGGCGATGGTGCCTGCCGTGTTGGCCATCCACACCCCGGTTGGCACAGTGAAGTACAGATGCGCCCCGCCGCTCGCGGTCCGGGTCTCGTAGGTGTCGGGGACGGCGTGTCCGGTGCGCTCGCAGAGCGCCCCGAAGGTCGCCGCGCCGTCAGGCGCGTCCGTACTGCTGTTGTCCTTCGGCACATCCAGGTCGATGACCAGCAGCCCGGAAGGGCCGGTGGCGATACCGACGTTGAACGGTGCCCGGGACCAAGCGGCCCGGATGCGGTCGGGGTCGGTCGTGGCGCGCTGCTCCCACTTCCGGTGCCCGCTCTCGCACGGTCCGGTGCCGGGGCATGCCCACTCGCCGTGCAGTGCGGGCCGCTTGGTGCCGGGGCGCAAGGGGAAGACATGCCAGCCGCGTTCTGCGGCCGTCAGAGCGGCGGTGAGCAGGTGCCCGTTCATGCGGCGGTCCTCCCTTCGAGGGTGAGGAACTGTTCGGCGATCCACTGGGTGTAGGCGGGTGGCACGGCTTTGCGGGCTTCGAGGCTGGTCATCCATGTGCAGCCCATGGCGTCGGCGTAGGCGCGTTCGCCCTTGTGCTCGAACGCCAGCAGGTTTTTGCGGTGCCAGCACGGCGGGACCAAGTCGCCGCCGCCGTTCCACGAGGTCTCGAAGACGCGGTGTCGGCGGACGTTGAGGCCGAACTGGGTTCCGCACAGCAGGTAGTCGGGGCGGAGCAGGCCCGCGGTCGCGGTCTCGGGGACGTTCTCGATGACCCAGGGACGCCCCGTTGCCTGCATGATCTGGCGTCCGGGGCCGATCAGGTCGGGGTGGTTGTCGGGGTTGCCGCGCCATTTGGTGACGGTGGCGTAGCGCTCGCAGGGCCAGGAGCCGTGGACCAGGTCGTATTCGTGGCCGTGGGCGGTGCAGTAGTCCAGGCCGTCGGCCTGGATGAACGGGAAGGGGTAGTTCGGCATGGGTGCGATGTCCACGCCGACGACGTCGAACCCGGCGAGGTAGTAGCCCATCGACAGGCCTCCCGCGCCCGAGCACAGGTCCAGCACCCGAAGGCCGTTCCGGCGGCGCAGCGGCAGGACGCGGGCGCTCATGCGGCCACTGCCGTGGCGCGCAGGCTGTAGCGGGCGTGGGTGCCGATCCATCGGGCGTAGGCGGGCGGGATGCATTCGCGGATGCCGTCGCGGTTCATCCAGGGGACGCCCATGACGTGGCGGGCGTGGTCGACGCCGGAGAAGTTGCCGACGAACTGCCCGTAGTGTCCTGGCGGGACGGGGCGGCCCATCTTCGCCTGCGGCACGGCGTGCTCGGGGTGGCGGGGCTGCGGGAGGGTGAAGCCGCCGCCGGTCTCGAAGAACCGGTGCCGGTAGGTGGCCAGGTGGAACATCGGCCCGCACAGCATCACCGGGTCACGGAGCTTGGGCATCGCCCCGCCCACGTTCTCGATCACCCACGGGCGGCCCGTGGTTTCGAGGGCGGCGCGGGTCGGGGCGATCAGGTCGGGGTGGGCGTTGCCCTGGATCCGCTGGCAGTCACTGTGGAACTGGCACGGCGGGGATGCGTGGATGAAGTCGAACTCCGCGCCGTGGGCAAGGACGAACGCGATGGCGTCGACCTGGACGAACGCGTACGGGTAACGGGGCTGCGGGGCGATGTCGACGCCGGTCACTTCGAACCCGGCGCCGTCGTAGCCCTTGCCCGCGCCGCCCTGGCAGCAGAACAGATCCAGTAAGCGGGGCCGTCGGCCGCGCACTCGCCGGATGTCGGTGTGTTCGGTCATGCTGGATGTCTCCAGTTCCTTGGTGAGGTGCTGGTGAGCAAGGGCGGCCCCAGGCTTTGGCGAGACGGGGGCCGCCCTTGGTCGTGAACGACCTTGCTTTTCAAGCTGGTTGAGGATTGCTTCAGGTCTCTGGTGTGATCGCGATGCGAAAGGTCGCCGTCCGGAGGCCGTCTGGAGTCGGGGCGGCGGACCTCGTACTGTGCGCACATGGAGTGGGGGACTCTCGGCGTTGCGGCAGTGGGTGCGCTCTTTGGAATCGGGGCGACGGTCATCACTGACGTCCTGCGCTCGCGGCGCGAGAAGGATCAGCAATGGACCGATACCAAGCGGCTCGTTTACGTGCGTTTTCTGACAGCGCTCGCCCAAGCCCACAGCCGCATGGCCATTGCGGCGGCCCGGGGAGAGGTCGGTCCTGAGCGGCAGCACGCGGTTCATGACGCGTTTCATCTGGACCCGCAGCATTCCGATGCGAAGTCCGTACTCAGAGAGTTGGGACTGGCGGCTCCCGATCACGTCTATCGGGTGGCACTGCCGCTCTACGAGCAGTTACGGAAGGTTCGCGACCTGCTCGCTTCGGACGGGGTGACCTTCGAGACTCCCGAGTACAAGCAAGCTGTGCAGCCGTTCTTCCAGCAGATGGAGGCTCTACAGCGGCTCATGCGGGACGACCTGCGGCCACCCTCTAGCCGCAGCACCCAATCGGGCATGGAGCCGGAAGGGTTCATTCGGCGTGGCTAGCCGTGGAACTGGCTGCGCTTGATGACGGCTTTGCGGATGTTGACCGTGCTGCCCTTGCCACCGCTGATCGCGCGGGCCGGGGCGCGCAGGGCGAGGACAATAACGGCGACCCACACGAGTGCTCCGCCGCTGATTCCGGCGGCGGCTGAGACGATCTCGCCCACGCCGTAGCCGATGCCGGCCGCGAGTGCACCACCGCCGAGCCCGGCGCCCAGGAAGCGTTGGGCGATCGGGTCCAGGAGCGGGAGCGGGGTCAGGTCGCGCGGCTCGGGCGGGAGGATCGGGGCGGGGGCGAGGTGCTTGGGCATGGGGACCATGCGCCCGTAGGCGTCGGGCACCCACACCACCGGGCCGCGTTCGGCGGCCAGTTCGACGGCGGCCGGGGTGGGCGCGTACAGGGTCGGTGATGCGGGGTCGTATACCGGTGCGGCCGTCGGGTCGGTCCACAGGGCGGGGACGGGTCCGTTCACGGCGGTCTCCTTCTCTAGCGCCCGGTGTCGGCGAGGGCGCCGGTCACGGCGGCGACGAGTTGGTTGACGGTGTCGGCCGCGCCGGTGTCGGCGAGGTAGAAGCCGAAGAGCGCGGCGGCGACGGCCGCGCCGGCACCGAGCGCGCGGAAGCGCAGCAGCAGGGCGAGCACGGCGGCGAGCAGTAAGACGAGCGGGATGGTGAGGACCACGGGTGTCTCCCTGTGGGGTCAGCGGGTGCCGGCGCGGTAGGTGCGCGCGGCGCGGTTGTAGATCCAGCGGCCGACGCGTATGCGCTTGCCGGTGGCGTGGCAGCGGCGGCAGTCCTTGCCGCGTCGCGTCCGGCCCTTGCGGTCGGTCTTGAAGGCGTGGCCCATGCCGTGGCACTTGCGGCAGTCGCCGAACGGGCTCAGCCAGCACTTACCGCCGTAACCAAGCGTGACGACGAGTAGGCATGCGACAGCAAGGAGGGGAAGGCTCATCGGGGGCCTCTCAGAGGGGTTTTCGAGGGTTTCCGCAGGTGGGCCGCTATCTGCTAGCAGCCTGATCAGGGGCGGTTTGGGTTGCTAGCAGGGTTGCTACCGGTAGCGACGCCTGCCGCTACCGGTAGCACCCTCGGAGACCTATCCGGCGTCCCTGTTTTGGTTGCGCTGTGTAATCGCGGCGGCGATGTCGTCGCGCTTGATGCCGCGCTTGTTGACCTGTTCGCCGTCGATGCGCCGGCTGATCTGCCCGGTGCCGACACCGAACGGCTTGAGCGCGGCTGTGAGCGCTTCCGCCTTCGGCTTGGGCTCCAGCTCCGCCCACGGCCCGTAAGTCTCGGGGCGCAGGTCGGCGAGGCGGTCCACGATGGTCTCGGACCACACCTTGGCCTCACCCTTGCCGAGGACCGCGGCGACGTCGTCCAGGATCGTCGCGGACGTCTCCGGGGCCGGGGCCTCGCCGACCGCGTCGCCGGACAGCGTGCCCTCGGCCTCGCGCAGGGCGGCGGCGCGGGTGAGGATGCGCTCCGCGTCGCGGCCGTCGGCGAGGTAGGTCCGCACGATCCCCGACTCGTCCGACATGCCCTTGAGCAGCCCGACACCCTTGTGGGACTTCAGGAGCTTGGACGCGTCCAGGCCCTCGGAGTAGGAGCCGGCGCCGAGGATGGTGTCGGAGACCTGGTAGGCGCCGACCCGCAGGGCGAACCGAGCCTGGTGCTGGTCACGCAGCTCGGACGGGCACGCCTTGTCGTCCGGCTTCTGCGTCGCCGTCATCACCGAGACACCGACCGCCGGGGCGACCCGGGCGAGGTAGACCATCAGGGACAGGATCTCCTTGCCGTGCTCGGGGTGGGTCAAGTACTCCTGCACCTCGTCCACCACGAACAGGGTGAGCGGCATGTTCAGCTTCATGTCCCGGCTGATCTCCGGGGTCAACTTGCCCTCCGGGCAGATGTGCAGCGGCAGTTCCGAGAGCCGGTGGTACCGGTCCTCGACATCCGCCTTCAACTCCCGCAGCGAGGTCAGCAGATGCACCACCGGGTCGATGCCGTTCTTCGGCACGATCCCGAACCCGATCCGGTGCGCGACCAGCGCGAACTTGCGCCAGTCCGGCGACGCCTTCCCGTCGAACACGTACAGCCTGACGTACGGGTCCAGCGCTGCGGCAAGCGCGATCGTGCGAGCGGAGAACGTCTTGCCCTGCCGGGGGACGGCGCCGACCAGCAGCGACAGCCACAGCATGGTCGCCATGACCGGGTTGCCGCGCTCGTCCACGCCCCAGGGGAACGGCTTCCAGAAGTCGACCCGTGTTGCCCCCAGCAGCGGGGACTTGCCGGACGGGACGGCGAGCGGGTCACGGTCGGCGATCCAGTACGACACCCGCCGGCCGCTCGTCTCGTCCTTGTCCAGGAAGAGCTGAGTGGGGGCGATGTCCATGCCGGACGCGAGGCGGCCGTGTGCCTTCATCGCGTCCTCGAACGTCTTGCCGTACGGCAGGTCCACCACGACCCGCCACCCGTCGCCGTCCCGGCCGATCGGCCGCGGGAAGGCAACCGTCTGATCCTTGCTGGTCAGCCCGGCCACCTCGTGCGCGCGGATCACGATGTCCGAGGACAGCCGCCGCTTGCGGAACGTCACCTTGGCCATGTCGATCAGCGGCCGGTCCGCCGGCGCCCCAGCGACACCGAGGGTCGTGGTCAGCGCGGCCATGGCCAGCAGAAGCAGCCACGACGGCGCCATGACGTACAGGGTCAGCGCGGCGGCGAGACCGACCATGGACGCGATGGCCGCGACGATCCCGCGCAGCCTCACGCGGTCGTTGCGCTGCCGCGACAGCTTCAGGTACTCCGCCGCGTCCTCAGCGGCCACGGCCGCGAGCCGCAGCGTCTTGCCCTCCGCGTCGAACACCCACCGGCCGGTCGCAGTCGACCAGCGCCACGCACCGCGCGGCGCGTACAGGCAGATCTTCGGCGTGTAGACCAGCGGCAGACGGAGCGCGTGATACCCGGCCACGGCCGAGTAGTGGCGCACCGCCCACTTGCGGACGGCCGTGCGCTGGTCAGGGAGTTTGACCCAGTCCGGGAGGACGGGAAGGCGGGTCTTGTCCCGCTCCTGCATCCATTCCGCGGCCGAGGGCGGGTAGACCTCGCGCGGCGGGTCCACCGGGGCGCCGTCGGTGAGGCCGTCGGCCTCCGGGTCGTCGGTGTCGGGGAGTTCGGCCTCCCACTCCCCCGGCTTCACCACACCCTCGCTCGGGCCGGTCGGGTCGGGGTCGGTCTTCTTCTTCAGCGGGAACGGCAGCACGTCGGCCGCCGGCCGCTCGATGCCCTCCGGGTCCCCGGCGGGCGTGAAGGTGGTGGTCTCGGTCACGATGTACGTACTCCTTCGGGAGTCGACGGGTCCGGCCGGCTTGCTGTGGAAGGTCGGGCGGCCGGACCCGGGATTCAGGGCGGTTCAGGCGGCGCGCTGTTCTTCGGGGTAGGCGCAGGTCACGCACAATCCGAGCGAGGGCGGGATGACGTATCCGGCGTCCCGGTGGCACTCGGGGCAGGTGCGGCGGGCGCGCATCATCGCGGCGTGGGCCCGCCACCGGGCGGCCGTCATCGGGCGGACCGGCTTGGCGAGGTCGACCCGGTACAGGTGGGCGACCAGCGGCGGACGGCCCCGCCGCCGGGGACGTTCGAGGGTGGCGGCGACATCCTGACCGCCGGGCCGCAGGTTCCGGGCCCGGAGTTGGCGGCAGGTGGCGTAGCCGTCCGGGGCGAGGTGCCACCGGAAGACGGGCAGCGTGCTCACGCCGCGCCTCGCCGTCCGAACCGTCGACCAGCCACCGACCCGAGCAGCCTCCCGAGCCGGGCCCGGCGAGGACCGGACCGGCCGGATCGCTTGGCCGCGTACATCGCCTCATCGGCGCGACGCATCAGCGTGGACAGGTCCTCGCCAGGGTGGTCGACGGCCCGCGCCCACCCCAAAGACACCGTGGTCTGAACACTCGGCGCGGTGTCGGCCGGCCGGGCGAGGACACGGGCGAGGGTGTCCAGCCGATCGGCGGCCGTGCCGTCTCGGTCGATGACGACGGCCGCGAATTCGTCCCCGCCCAGCCGCCCCACGACACCGCCGGGGGCGACTGCATGGGCGAGCCGGGCCGCGATCGTGGACAGCAGCGCGTCTCCGGCGGCATGGCCGTGGGTGTCGTTGATCCGCTTGAAGTGGTCGACGTCCGCCAGCACGACCACGGCACGCGGGTCGCGCAGCAGGCGACGGGCCCGGCGGGTGAACGCGTCCCGCGTCCACAACCCGGTGAGCGGGTCACGGCGAGCAGCCGTCAAGCGTCCGTGCAACCACCGGACATGGACCGCCCACCCGAGGACGGGCACGGCCTGTAAGAGGGCAGCAAGGGTCTTCACGGCGCCACCGCCTTGATGGCGCGTTCGGCGAGCAGGGCGTCACGCAGCATGCGGGCGTTCGTCGGCGAGGTGCGCAGGGCCCGGCGGATGCCCTCCCCTGTTACCTCAGCGTCCGCCCATTCGGCCGTCGCCTTCCGCGCTTCCGTCATGAGCTGATCGGGAGTGCGGCGGGTGCGAGGCGACTTGGCGGCGACCGGAACACGGCCCGTCGCCCGACGTCGTGTAGGCGACACGGCCGGGACCGAGCGGACAGGTGCCGCAGCGATCGGGACCGGCTTCACCACCGGGACGACGGCGGGCATCGACTTCATACCGCCGCCCGACTTGCCGAGGTCGACGGGTGCAGGGTCGGGCACCGTGAGCCGCGTCAGCACGATCGTGGGCGTGCTCGATCCGGGCAGGTCAGAGGTAGACCGTTCTCGACCACCTTCTGACGATTCCTCCGCATTTGTGACTTCGGGAAGAGCTGGGGTGGTGGTGCCGAACATCGAGGCGAGCGCCGCGTCCGCGCCGTCCGTGATCCGGTCGCGTTGAACGTCCAGCAGCCTCGATCCGAGCGCAGCGTCCCCGACCCCGACCTTGCGGGCCAGACGCCACGACGCCCGATCGGACCGCTTCCGGACCCGGTCGACCGGGTGATGGGCGGCGCGGGCTCGGTGGTAGGCGAGAGCCTGCACGATGTCCGCCGTGCGTCGCTCGTTCTCAGCGTCACGGCCGTCGGTGTGTACGACGATCCGGCGAGCGAGGAACGCCATGCCCTCAGCGGAGACGGACATGCCCATCGGGGTCAGGGCGTAGACGACAGTGCGGCCCGGGTCCGGCGCGGCCATGGCGCCCATGACGGCGGCGGCGGCCGGCAATGCCCACAACCCGATCCGTACGACGCGCGGCGAGGACTGGCCCAGCATGGTCAGTCCCAGCAGGACCAGGGCGAGCACGGCCGTGGCACCCTCGCCGGCACCGAGCGCACCGAGCGCGGTCCCGGTGCCGTAGGCGTGCCCGATGTTGCTGTACGTACCGATCCCGCCCACCACGCCCGTGGCGAGCATCGGCACGAACGCGGCAGCCAGGACCCCGACCTGAACCCTGGTCAAGGGCTTCCGGGGCGCGTTCACGCCGCACCCCCCGCCGGGACCATAGCGGTGCGGTTGGTCAGCTTGGCCCGTTCGGCGAGCACCCGGGCCAGCGCCCGGCGGATACGGCCGGCGTCGACGTCGTTCGGGGCGTGGTCCATAGCCGTGATCTGTGCGTCGATCAGGTCGACGTCCGCCAGGATCAGCGGCATCTCGGCTTCGATCGCGGACAGCTCCGCGTCCGTCGGCTCCATCCAGTCGGCGAATGCCGTGATGGCGTCCTGAACAGTAATCTCGTTCATTGGGTCGTGGTCTCCCTTGCAGGTGGTACGGCCCGAAAGCGGCTCCGGTGTTCCAGCACCGGAGCCGCGCGCCGTTTCATGGGATGGGTGTGTCAGTTGCTGTTGCGGTCGCCGTCGTGGCCGTAGGTGGCCTTCAGCTCCGCCGTGACGTCCTTGCACTCGCCGGACACCATGCGGGCGTAGACCTGCTGACCCTTCTGAACGTTCTCCTGGGTGGTCAGGTCGGACGACTCCTGCGACTTCTCGCCGGACATGCGGGACTCCTGACGTGTCGCGGATGGGTCACCGCATCGGAACGCGGTGACGACGTGAGGTGAAGTGGTGCTCTGTCTCCTTTGGGAACACGGGCTCCCGTTGCAGGCGTATGGAGACGTGACCTTTCGGTCTAAGCCCTCCGGGATGCCAAGGGCCCCGGGTCCCTCGCCCCCGCTTGGCGGAGGCTCATGGCCCCAAGAGGGGCCTTTTCTTGCAGGTCAGGCACTTAAAAACAGCCGCCGAACCCATTACGGATTCACCGTGCCGATACGTAATAGCATGTACTAGCACGTACCACTGCGCAAGAGGGCTGCGCAGATTCGTGCTAGGTCGTGCTAGGGGTGGGTACGCTCGATGCCGTGATGAGCGCTGAAATCTCGAAAGACGACCCCAGACCGGAGTCCGAGCAGGCGGCCGACATCCTGCGGCAAGAGATCCTGCGCGGCGACATCAAACCGGGAGCCCATGTGGGCTCTGTACGAGACCTGGCCACGCGTTTCAAAATCTCGGGAATGACGGTGCAGCGAGCCCTTGCGATCCTCCGCGAGGATGGGCTCATCCTGACCACGTCCCGCGGCAGCTACGCCCGCGATCCGCAGCAAACCACCGAAGCCGGCGAAGCCAACACGATCGCCCTCCCCGAAGTTCTGCGCCAGCTCGAACATCTCACCTCCCAAGTCTCGGAACTTCGCGGCAGGCTCGAAGCGCTCGAAAGCCGCTCCGCGCCGGGTGGTGTCTGATCTGCAACCAGCATGCGGGGAACGGGAGTTGAGAGGTAAGTGACAGCCTGGGGACGGCAGAGAAGGGGAGGGGACATGCCCGGTGACACCCGCCTGTCACCTTCCCTGTCCCCCCGGCGCACGCGCGAGACTCAGAGCAAGCACTCGGAGGAGGGCGCATGACCGACGACAGGCCCGCATGGGCGCGGCGTATCGCGGCTGAGCGGATGGCGCGCGACTGGTCGCAACGTGACGCAGTCAGGGCCCTCCGAGCACACGCTCCCACGGAGCTGCCCGCGGAAGAGAGCATGATTCGCCAGTGGAAGCGTTGGGAGTCCGGCCAGGCGCCGAACGACTTCTACCAACCGATCATCGCGGCCACCTTCGGCACCGTGACACACGCACTCTTCCCCGCGCCGCCACGGCGAGACGGAGACCGAGAGATCTTGGCAGCGAGCGGTATGGAGACATTGGAGATCGTGAGCCGTCTCAATCGGTCGGATGTCGACGGCGCCACGCTCGATGCCCTGCGGATCACAACCGACCGACTGTGCTCGGAATACCCATACATGCCGAGCGGGCAGCTCATCATCGAGGGGCGCCAGTGGCTGCGCCGTGTCGTCGAACTCCACGCAAAGAGCCTCACGCTGGCCCAGCACCGCGAGGTACTCGCGCTGTCCGGCTGGCTCGCCCTCCTGGTCGGCTGCGTCGAATACGACATGGGAGACCGTCATGCTGCCGAATCGACGCGACGGGCGGCCCTCTCGCTCGCGACGGAAGCCGACCATCCAGAGATTGCCGGGTGGGCGCACGAGATGCGGGCATGGTTCGCACTCACGACGGGCGATTACCGCGGCGTGATCTCGGCAGCGCAGGCCGGGGGCGAGGCGGCACCGAACCACAGCGTGGCCGTGCAACTCGCGGGCCAGGAAGCCAAGGCATGGGCGCGACTTGGAGACCGCCGACAGGTCGAGGTGGCCCTCGACAAGGGCCGGCGCCTCCTCGAAGGGATGCCGCATCCCGAGAACCTGGACAACCACTTCGTGGTGGACCCCGCCAAGTTCGACTTCTACTCGATGGACTGCTACCGCTTGGTCGGCGAGGACAAGCTGGCGCGCACGCTCGCCGATGAAGTACTGAGGGCTGGAACAGACTTCGACGGACGTGAACGCTCGCCGATGCGCAACGCGGAAGCCCGCGTCACGCTGGGAGTTACGGCAGCACGTCAGGGCGACTTGGAAGAGGCACTCATCATGGGGGCCCGCGCTCTCGAAGGCGACCGCCAATCGGTTCCGTCGCTCATCATGACCAGCCGGGAACTCGCTGCTGAAATGAAACGCCGATACGCTTCAGAGCCCGCGGCACAAGACTACCTCGCCCGCCTGCACTCACTTGGGAACGAGAAGCCGGGTTTCCTGCCCTGATAAGGGTCCGTCGTCATCTCGCGCTCGTTACTCAAGCTTCAGACATGATGCGCCCTTTGCGCTAATCTATCCCTACTTCGCGAGCAACAGGGGAGTCGGCCGTGCCAGATGACACTTCAGATCTCATCCAGCAAAAGAAGGCAGATCTGGATGAGCGCGATGCACGCCTCCAACTGGAGAGGCTATGCACAGAAAACGGAATCGAAACTGAATGGGTCTGGTGGGAACCAGATATCAGATTCAAAGTCGCATTCCCGAATGGAAGAAAAAAGCGCTGGCAGATCGTGAGCGAGGGAGCGGCAGCAGAGTATCTGTCCATCGATTTTCCGGCCATGACATATCTCGGCGAATTCGACGCCGTTTACTTCAAAAACAGCGGAACGATCGAAGCCTATATCCTGACAAATTTCCCGGCGCGTCGAATCCAAAACATCCCTGGAGTTCGCAGAATCGGGCATCCCCAACTAGAATTCCCCGATCTGGACGAAGAATCCGAAAATGAACAGAATCCGCAAGGAGAGCGGATCGGCATCAACGACGCTTGGGTTCTTGAGTTCTCACCTACGGCGGATCGACCCGACCTGAAGGTAGAAGTTGGGTCCGCATCGAAAGAATTTTCCATCTTTTCCGAGCGAAGCCGCTTCCAAGGATCCATCAGGAATCGAGATCGGGAGCCACTTCCTTTTGGGTTGGGAAGGTTCACATCACTCCGCATCTCTGGGGTTAATCCCACGCGCCATGATGAGGCGTTGGATATTCTCAACCGGGTGGCAGGCGCCGCATGTTTCGAGTTGGACCTCCGATATGGAGCAGTCCTCACCATCGCCCCCTCCGAAGAATCGGCCCGAGGAAGGTCTAGAAATCGCGTCGCGCGAGAGAGAGCCCAAGAGCCGCCCCGTAACCCCCAAAATCAATACCCAGAAAAGCCACTAAGCCTGTACTGGTACGGCCGCAGATCCGGGGGAATCCCGCTGCTTGAATATTTGGCATACTATCAAGTACTGGAATACTTCTTTCCCAGCTTCAGCCATCGAGACACTCTGACCAGGCTGCGCAACGAGCTGCTAGATCCTCGATTCAGACCTGACGACGACAGAAATCTAGTACGAATCATCAGCCTGGCTTCGGGGACAGGAAAGGGATTTGGCAGCGAGAGGGACCAGCTTCGTTCCACAATCGGCGGATGCGTAACGGAATCACACATAAGGGAATTCATCACAGACAGCGAGACGCTTTCTGAGCATTTCTCTGGAAAGCAGAAGATCAAAGATGTCACCATCTTGGACATAAATAACTTGCAGAACGACTTTCTGAAATCTGTAGCAGATAGGGTTTATGACATCAGATGTCGGATCGTTCACGCTAAGGAGGACGGTGGTAGAACGTCCGTGGATCTGTTGTTGCCATTCTCAAAAGAAGCTGAAGCGCTTGGGCCCGACATCGAACTTGTCAAATTTCTGGCCCAGAAGGTTTTGATTGCTAGTGCATCACGCCTACGCCTCTAACGATTTCCTTTCGCGCGTCGACTACGTGTCGGCCCCCTAAGCCCAAAAGGGGCCCGCTCCATGAGCGAACCCCTTAAGCTACAAGGCTCTAAGGCGTGCGACACGCTGACGTCGCTCTCCTAGGCTAATAACGTTGGCTTCTTTCTTCGGAGCCGAGTTAGCGGCATTTTCGGGAGCGAGCGACCTCATTAGAACTGGGTGAATACCCAAATCCTCTGATGCTTGAATTACAGCGGGCGGCTCGCCGTAGCGGCGAGCTAGCATCGCCCGCATCAAAGATGGTTGCTCAGGATGTACGACCACAGGCTCATTGGTTCGCCAACCCCGCGCACCAATCTGTTTGTACAGACTTTCTCTGCGATCGTTATCTACGTATCCGAGATCATGTGCTCGCTGGATTAGAGCCTGGATGGATACACCCCAACGCTTTTTAAGTGCAGCAAAGTCCCGCAGCATTAGAGGACCAGCAAACGCCTCGTCAGCCCTCCCTCGGGGAAGCAAAAAGGCTCCGGCAAACCGGTGAGCTTCCGTCTCTGCCTCCTTCGGTGAAAGTCCCGACCTTCTTGCCGGATGCAACACCAAGTGACCGAGTTCATGAGCCACCGTAAACCTCTGCCGATCGCCACTGCCGGCTGAGAAGTAGCTAATTAGTGACGGCTCTGCCTGGCCCCGCCAACAGGAGACTCCAGAATGCCCAACGACAATGTCTTCCCCGTGCCCCTGAGCATCGACAAGCACAAGGGGAACGACTGGGATTCCCGCCCGCTCGCATGATCGGATCACGTGCCCAAGAACCCCGTCGCGGGCGATACCCAACGCATCTCGTGTTGCAGAGGCCAGATCCTCAATAGCACCAGGAGAGATTTCCCCCTCGGCCCTAGGCAAAGTTGTCCGGCGAACTCGCGTCTCGGTGAGAAGACGTGCTGAAACCCGATACGCCTCTCTCACAGTCGCTTCGACCCGACCAACCTCACGGACTGACGTACTCGCCTTCTTACGGAAAAGAAGGGTGTCTGTCGGCAGGTCGGTCGGATCAACATCGAAGAATGAGCGTGGTGTTCCCGTTGCCTCAGCGATCCGCCTCAAGAGGTCGTCTGTGACGCCCTTGGTACCCTTTTGGATTTGCGAGATCATCGGCTGAGACACGCCTGCGGCTTGAGCCAACTCCCCCTGAGTCAAACCCATGAGGAGCCGGAGCGTCCGGATCCGCTCCGCAGGATCATGCACCACTTCCTTCACCCTCTTCGCGCGCATCTTCGTCGAACTCGAAGGGCAGCACGATGCCCTTGTCGTCCGGCACGAACTCCCAGTCCGTGAACGCTTCAGTCTCACGCGGCAGCTCGAAGTCCAGGTCGAACTTCGGCGGTCGACCCGGCTTCCACTCCCCGATCGGACGCACGATCCGCACGGAGATCTCCCCGCCGTCTTCACGGGGCGACAGCCAGACAGCCAGCAGGTTGCTCGCTTCAACACCGAACATGTCAACAGTTCGATTGTAGTAGTAGCTGATGCGGGCCTTGTTGCGCCCCGGGGCCGGAATGAGGTCATAGGGCGTCGCATGCAGGATGCGAAGCGTGAGCATTCCGTTACGCAGATGGAGGCGCCCGCTGGAGCCGTTGATGGGCTCCCATCCGCCGAGATCCTTCCGGTCCTCGTGAAGCCGCTCTACATACCGGCGCGCGTGATCGCGAGCGAGGTCCGTGCGCCCCTTTGAGTAGCCATCACCCACCATGCCGTGCTCGTCGAAGTGGCCGTGCGAGGCGGTGTAGCCGGCATCAAGGGCGCCGTAGAGGGGGGCCGAAAGCCCCTCAGTAGCTGCCGTGATGAATGATGCGTCCTCAGGTGTGAGCATGGCGGTTATTTTATAACCGCAGATCACACACTTGCAATAACCTTGAACGGTGTCGCTTGGAGTAGTTGACGCGAAGGGCCCACGGGCTCGCAGAAGTCCGGACGTGATGGGGGCTACGCAAGCCATCTGTGCGCCTTCTGTCCCAGTAACGACCTACAAGTGCTCTTCCTTGCGTCACACTGTGACCCACCAACTTCGCTCGTTAGGGGGGTACTTATGGTTGATCGTCATCCGCGATGGGACGCTGGCACGGCCCCATGGGCTCGACGCTCCTTGGAAGCTAGCGAGACAGTGCCGTGCTACTTCTGCGGCGGGCAGACAGCCGTTGTCTCGTTCGGAGACGTCTCTGACGACAAGGGTCGTCTAGAGCTGTACTGCGAAAACCAGCTTTGTGATGCCCGCGAGGTCGTCGTACTCGTGGGACGCGACGGCGCAGATGCGTTCTTGCGAGCTGACGTCCGTGCACTGCGGGCAATCGATCAGGGTTCCGAGCGCCACGCCAGTCCTCCCTACGATCTGCTCAAGCAGAACGAGAGCCGGAAGCAGAGAGCTCCGCGACGGCAAGATACTCAGCCGTTCACGCTTGACGTCTCGTAGACCTTGCAGCCCGGGCGATCGCCCTGAAGGGGGCCAAACAGGGGGCCAACGGTGCGGCCCCTCGTGGACGGACTCGGACAGGAACGGACTGCACCAGGGACGAACGATCAGGCCGGTGCCCTTTAGGCAAGGGTCACGAAGGCGCCTGATCGCGTTCGGGACGAAGAGGTCGTGGGTTCAAATCCCGCCACCTCGACAGCTAAAACACCAGGTCAGGGCCGGTTTTCCTTCACGGGAAACCGGCCCTTGCTCGGTACGCCGCCGGTATGTCTTGCCGTGTCACAGTCCGGAACCGAGAGTGGCGATCGTCCACCCGCTACTCAGCGGACTGGCGACCATACGTCACATGAGACGATCACGGACCCGCCGGCCAGCCGCCATCTATGCAGTCCTGCAGGCCGTGACCGTGATGTTGGCGCTGTGGCTGTCCAAGCACTTCCAGGTGGCACGGCTGGGCGCCACGCTCGTCGCCCTGGCCCCAACCATACCGGGCGCCTACCTGACCTGGGCCGCCTACCGTGACGACCGCCGCGAGGCCGCAGCGGACACCGACGCAAAGGTGAAAACGCTGGCCGCCGTCGTGGCCGCGGCCGAGGCCCGGCAGCGCGCCCAGATGATCGGGCCCGGCGCCCATCGCATCGACGTGACCTTCCACCAGCGCACCGAACCCGCCAACAATGCGACCGGCGCCGCAGCCCACGGCCGCCTCACCGACATCGTGTCCTACTACCAGAACCTGCGCCCCGCCCGCCTGGCCATCACCGGCGAACCGGGCGCCGGCAAGACCCTGCTCGCCCTGGACCTCATCCTCGGACTGCTGACCCACCCCGGCCGCACCGACACCGACCCCGTCCCGGTCCGCTTCTCCCTGGCCGACTGGAACACCGACCACCCCCTTCAGGAATGGCTCGCCCACCAGGTCCACCAGCAGTTCCGGGCCCAGGGCATCACCCTCGCCGACGCAACCACGCTGATGGACGGGTACCACGTCCTGCCGGTCCTGGACGGCCTGGACGAGATGGACACCGACACCACTCCAGCCAGCCGCCGCCGTGCCGCGCGCGCCCTGGAGCAACTCAACGCCTACCAGGACCCCACCGGCAGCGCCCCAGTCATCCTCACCTGCCGCACCACCCAGTACGAGGACCTAGCCGACCTGGACCTGCGGATGCGTGAGGCCGCCCGCATCCAACTCGACGACGTCAGCCCCGGCCAAGCCGCCGCCTATCTCACCGCCCGCAGCACCAGCCCCGACCGCTGGCGGCCGGTCATCGACACGTTCACGACCGCGCCCGGCGGCACCCTGGCCCGCTCCCTTGCCACCCCCTGGCGCCTCAACCTGGCCGCCACCGCCTACGAAGAACGCCACCCCGCCACCCTGGCCTACCTCCGCGAACCGGACCACCTGCTCACCCTGGCCTCCCCCAGTGCGGCCCGCGACCACCTCCTCGCCCGCTACCTGCCCGCAGCCGCCCACCAGCACCCCACCCGCCCCAACCGCTACCACCCCGACCAGACCCACCACTGGCTCGCCGCGCTCGCCGCCCACCTCGCCACCACCACACCGGCATCCACCGCAAACAGCACCGACATCGTCCTCCACCAGCTGTGGCCCATGGCCGGTCCCCGCCGAGTCCGCACCGCCGACGCGCTGCTCGCCGTCCTCCTCCCTCTCGTCTCCGGCCCACTGCTCCTGTTGCAGCTCCCCATCGGCTTCCCAGTCGTCGCCCATCTGTATATCGCCTCCGGGTTCGTGTTGTTTGCCCTGGGAACTATCCCGCAGGCCAGTGATTCTCGCCTCCAAGAGCCTCGAACGTTTCAGCTCCAGCGGCTGCGCAGCCGAACCCACCGCCACCAGCTCGCCCGGACTATCGCGAAAGGGCTCGCGGGCGGGCTCGCGCTCGCGCTCGTGCTCGCGCTCGTGCTCGGGCTCGCGATCGGGCTCGCGATCGGGCTCGCGCCCGGGCTCGCGGTCGGGCTCGCGATCGGGCTCATGGTCGGGCTCACGATCGGGCTCACGGTCGGGATCGCGCTCGGGCTCTCGGAACGCCTGGAAGATGGTCCGCCGACAGACCCGCGTCATCCCGTGAGGGACGATCTTGCGCTCGGGCTCGCGTTCGGGCTCGCGTTCGGGCTCACGGCCGGGCTCGCCGTCGGGCTCGCCGTCGGGCTCGCCATCGGGCTCACGCTCGCGCTCACGTTCGGGCTTCTGGCCGGGCTGTACAACGGGTTCACCGGGGCTGGTCGCCGCTACCTGGTTTTCCTGCTCTGCGTCCGGGGCCGATTGCCCTGGCATCTCGGCGCCTTCCTGAACTGGTCCTACGAGGCAGGACTCCTGCGGATCTCCGGCGTGGCCTACCAGCTCCGCCACCGGGAACTCCAGGACTGGCTCGCCGCGCACCCCACTCCCTGACAGGAAGTGGATTCCAGAAGTGGGCGCGCTGTGATCCAGGTTGCCGGCTTGGAGAAATCCTGGAGACGATCTTGCGTAGGGACCCCTGAGGTGCCGACAGAGACCGACGCTCCCCAACACTCTGACCAGCGTGCTTGACCTGGAGCACAGGTAGACAATCTTCCAGGGCCTAATTCGGGACGAAGAGGTCGTGGGTTCAAATCCCGCCACCCCGACAGCTAAAACACCAGGTCAGGGCCGATTTCCCTTCACGGGAAACCGGCCCTGACTCGTTTCTCGGGGCCTCTGGGGAATGAACAGGGAGTGGATCAAGGAATTCCACTCCCCAGGCTTCATCCCCGGCGCGCTCTCAGCAGGACATCGAGTGCGCGCAACGGTGACCGCGGATGCATGGCGGACCGGGCCGCCAACGGCTCCTCCCACTGCTCGGTCAGTTCATCCATGAGCCGGTTCCTCATCCGCGCGGTGATGTGCGAGTAGCGCGCCTGTACCGAACCGTCCTGGTGCCCAAGGCGCTCATTCATGAGCTTGGGCGGGATTCCGAGTTCCTCCATGACCGTCTTGTGAGAGTGCCTGAGTCCATGCGGAGTGAGGCCTCGCGCGATCGGAAGCCAGCACGCGTCCGCCCTGCCCTGCCAGAGGCGTTCCGGCCCCGCGCCGGCACTCCCGGCCAGGGGTCCGCCATCACCCGCACAGGGCGCGCCTCCTGGGGGCTTCTTCGGGTACCAGCCTGTCGTGGCCGGCTGGAACAACCAGGTCGCACATCCGGTCCGTCGCCAGTCCGCCGCCGTCGCCGCTGAGTGCCCCGCACGGACGTAGCCGAGTTCCGCGATGGCTGTCTCCACCCTGGTTCGTGTCCGCTCCGCGACCGTGTCCGGCCGGTTCAGCATGTTCGACACCGTTGCCGGGGAGACATCGGCGCGGCGGGCGACGTCGACCAGCTTTGCGCCGACGTGCCGGGCGGTGCCGTTGGCGGGAGCGTGGCCACGGAACACGTAGGCGTGTTCGTGGCACGAGCAGGGTGCTGACCCAAGTCCGGGCGATATGGCTTGCGACCAAGCCGGATAGCCACTTGGGTGTGTCTATGGTCCGGCGGGAGTCGTCCTTGGGCGGGCAGCGCTCGAACTCCCCCGAGTCGAGTTCGTAAAGCTGCCACTCCACCCGAGCCGAGGCAGGGCGGACGAACTTGCGCTCCAGTCCGACGATTTCGCCCCATCGCATGCCGGTGTAGCCCTTCAGCGCCACAGCTACGGATTCGTCGTCACGGCCGGACAGCAGCGAAGAGGCACCCCGCGGCTGCTCCTGCGGCCTCGTTGATCTCGGTCTCAGACTCTTCGCACCAACCCTCCCGGCCACCGCTCCATCAACCTCGCGTCCACCGGCACCCGCAGATGCCTCCCCACCGGCCGCTGCCGGTCATAGTGACTGACCCAGCCGCATCATGCTCGCGGGAGTTCCGAGCGGCGCCGGCAGCACGTCCCACACAGTCCCGATCAGTTGCCCCGAGTCCGTCGCCCGACCGACCAAAGTGGTCCACCGACCTGTCCGGCGAACTGCCATGAAGATCGAAGATAAATTCAAGGATCAATCCTTCGGATTCCTTGATTGGGTAAAGAGGTTGCTGAAAGGGCAACATTTTCGCGCTCGCGTGGTCGATTCGCATCGATGGAGCGTGAGATTCCGCTTGCTTGCCCACGAGGCCAAGGTATAGCCAATGACCCCCTTTCAATCGTCATGCTCAAGTCCCGCTCAGATCAGTCGAGTTTCCTTGACGATCACCCAGGCAGTCCACGATTGTTCTGTTCATGCCGCTCCGGGGGGAGCGGCAACGGAGGGAACGATGAACGCCATAACTCGCGCATGCACAGCCGCTACGCTGACCGCTTTTCTCGCTATGGGATCCGGGGGCGTGGGCACTGCATTCGCGGAAGACGCCCCGACGCCGGTCAATGCCGACCAGGACGGGAGCCCGATCCCTCAGGCACCGGACGACGCCGACGCCGTCACCAATGGTCCGGTGCACCCGGACGGCTGCCCGCCCGACCCGACCATCTCCATCACCAAGGCCAAGAGCGTGTTCGTCGGTGACAAGTCCAAGACCGTCTACGGACAGTCCGGCGTCACGCTCTCGGTCTCGGTGGCCAAGGGCCACACCTGGACCGGCACCTTCACCTATGCGGCAAAAATCAGCGAGTCGATCATCGTCGCTTCCGCCGAGGAGACCTTCGGCGGCTCGGTTTCCTACGCGAAGACCACCACCGTCACCCTTGGCGGCTCATGGAAGGTTCCGGCGAACCAGCGGGACGGATGGCTCGCCCTCGGCTCGAAGGGATACTCCTTCAACTGGGAACAGGGTTCCTACAACGGTGGCTGCGCGTGGAGGGTCACGAACCACGGGACCGCCAAACTCCCTGCGCTCTCGCCCTACATCGCCCACTCGTGAGCTGAGGACGATCTGATGAAGCCTTCCCTGCTGGTCGTCGGTCTGTCGGCCCTGGTGCTCGTGTCGGCCTGTTCCGGCGAGGCTCACCCCCGGGCGGCCGCCACCCACGGGGCGGAGACGGGGGCCGGCACGCCCCCCTCTGCGATACAGACCCCAACGAGCCCGGACCGCCTTCCCAATCCGGTCCAGTCGTCGCTCCCTGTCGGATCGAAGACGCTGTACACAAAAACGGGGCACGGTAAGGGCGGTGTCACGCTTCCCGCGTCAGCGGGGAAGGCCTCATCCATCACGGTGATGTGGACATGCGCCGGTCCCTCCAAATTCGACATCATCGCCACCGGAAAGCCTCTCGCCGGGTCTCAGTGCGGTGACGGGACCGGCGTATTCACCGCCGAGATACCGCACGCCCAAATGCACGAACTGGCGTGGAAGTTCTCAGCGGACGATTCGGTGATCTGGCGAATCGTCGTCACCCAGCCACCAGGGAAATAGAAACGAGCGCGCCGATGCCTGGCAGCATCCGTCGCGTTCTTCGGACGAGCTACGCGACGCGTTCTCACGCCGGGCCACGCTCGTCAACGAGAGGGTCCGTGCGGGCGTGAGCCGCCAGAAGAAGACCGCAGGGTCCACGGCGACCAAGCGGGACGAGTTTTGGAGGATGTTCCACGTGGCGCTTCGGTGGTGCGGCTGAGCCGACGCGCGACAGCTGTCGCATGGGCAGGCTTGTTGTCACCTGTGAGGTGGGGCGCCGGACTCGGGGGTGTCGGCCGATTCCGAGCCGGCGGGCCGGCGTCCCCCGCAGCAGGCCACCACTGCTGTCACCGTGGAGTTCAGGAAGATGGTGAACCAGGATGACCTGTCCACCGCGTCGATGGATCCGGTACGAAGCGGCTCTTCCCCGGCTCGCCGAAGGATGTCAACGCTGTCGGCCAGGCCATCGATCGTGTGGCCGCGCTTCAAGGAGTGGTGCATTCGCCCCCGGAAGACGCCCGCGTGCCGGTTGGCCGGGACCAAGCTGTCCCAGATGACGAAGTCAGCACCGGCGATCAAGGCGTCACGTGCGGGCCCGCATGCCGGGGTCTGTTCGCGGAGCATGGCGATGAGGTCGTCGCGAGTCACACGACGCCCCGGTGACAGGAAGGCCGACCATCGACCGTGTGCGACAACTACAGCGCCTCTCTGGTGACAGCCCGACTGCTTCGACGTGGTTCCTTCGCAGGCTATTCGGTGTCGTCGGTGACAACTACGGAGCCTCGGCACAGCGGCATGATGCTGCACTGTGAGGGTTGATCTGTCGCGTCGGCTGGTTCCGGACGAACTGTGGTAACCGGCAGCTCCGTTGGTGCCGAGGGTCGTGCCCCGTCCGTAGGGCGGCGGTACTGAACCCGCTGAATTTCGGTGGCGGAACAGAGGGAGGGACCGGGGCGGCCCGGTCTCCTCACTGGAACCACCCGCGTCCGTGCGGCAGTCTTCTCCTCCGTGGGGAATCTTCCGTCTCAGAGTGCGTCGAGTGACGCCGCCGAGCACATGGTGGTGGCCGGGGACGACGCCCTGGCCCAGCGGCTGGCCGCCGAGTTGCGTGGGGTGTACGGCGAGCGCGTGACCCTCGTGGTGCCGCCCGCGCAGCATGGTGTGCGGCCGCCGGTCGTCGGGCGGGCGCGCGCCACCGCCCTGTTCGACCGGGTGTCCGCGGCCGTGAACCGGGCCTCCGGGAACGGGAACGGTGGAGGGGGAGGCGGAGGGACCGGCGGGAGCGACGAGACGTCCGGTTCCGAGCGGGTCGTCGAGGCCGCCGAACTCACCGAGAACGCGCTCTCCTACGCGGGCGTCGAGCGGGCCACCGCGCTCGCCCTCGTGTACGACGACGACGAGACCAACATCCGTGCCGCACTCACCGCCCGGCGGCTCAACCCGCGGATCCGGCTGGTCCTGCGGCTCTACAACCGGCGTCTCGGCCAGCACATCGAGGCTCTCCTCGACCAGGCCTCAGCCCTGGCCGTCGCTGCCGCCACCGCTGCCGGACCCGACGGCGCACCGGACGCGGGCGGCGCGAACTCCACCGGGGGCGGCCCGGGTTCGGACGCCTCCCGTGCGGGCCGGAACACCGAGGCCTACGACGCCTCCACCACCGTGCTGTCCGACGCCGACACCGCCGCACCCGCGCTCGCCGCCACCGCCGTGGCCGGTACCAGCAAGGTCGTCCAGACCGACGGGCTGATGCTGCGCGCGGTGGAGCGGCCGCCGCCCGGTCCGGGCGCGGTCGCCGATCCGGGGTTGTGCACGCTGGCGTTGCTGTCCGCCACGACCAACGACCCGGCCGGCGCCGACGGTTCCGAGAGCAGCGGTGCGCAGGGGCCTCAACTCCTCCCCGACGAAAGGGCGGTGGCCGCCGCCACCGGGCGCGGCACCGTCGTCCTGGAGAACGTGTCGTACTCAGGGCCCGAACTGAGCTCCGGCCGCGGGGTCGTGCCGTGGTTCGGCTCGCTGCTGTCCCGGCGGCTGCGCTGGTCGTTCGTGGGGCTCGTCGCGTGCGTGGTCGGGCTCGCCGTGGCGTCGATGCTGGTCACCGGGGAGCAACCGCTCCAGGCCACGTATCTGACCCTGCTCGATCTCTTCGCCATCAACGACCCGGCCATCGGGCAGCCACTCGGGCGGCAGATCCTCCAACTCTGTTCGGGGCTGGTCGGGTTGCTGCTGCTGCCGGTGCTGCTCGCCGCCGTGCTCGAGGCGCTCGGCACGTTCCGCAGCGGGAGCGCTCTGCGGAAACCGCCCCGGGGGCTGTCCGGACACGTGGTGCTGCTCGGGGTCGGCAAGATCGGTACGCGGGTGCTGGCGCGGCTGCGTGAACTGCGTATCCCCGTGGTGTGCGTGGAGGCGGATCCCGAGGCCCGGGGGCTCGCGCTGGCACGGAGTCTGCGAGTGCCCGTGGTGCTGGGGGACGTCACACAGGAAGGGGTGCTGGAGGCCGCCAAGATCCATCGGGCGCACGCGCTGCTGGCACTGACCAGCGCGGACACCATGAACCTGGAGGCCGTACTCTCCGCCCGCACCCTGAAGCCCGATCTGCGGGTCGTACTGCGGCTGTACGACGACGACTTCGCGACCGCCGTCTACCGCACCCTCCGGGCCGCGCATCCCGGCGCGCTCACCCGGAGCCGCAGCGTGTCCCATCTCGCCGCGCCCGCGTTCGCCGGAGCGATGCTGGGGAGACAGATCCTCGGGGCGATTCCCGTCGAGCGGCGGGTACTGCTGTTCGCCGCGGTGGACGTGGGCGGACATCCGCAGCTCGAAGGGCGCACGGTGGGAGACGCGTTCCGGGCCGGGTCCTGGCGCGTGCTCGCGCTGGACACGGCGACCCCCGAGGAGCGCCGGGCCGACCCGGCGCCCGGCGCGCGCGGTCCCCGGCTGGTGTGGGACCTGCCCTCCACCTATGTCCTGCGGCCCGAGGACCGCGTGGTCCTCGCCGCGACGCGACGAGGACTGGCGGAACTGCTCGGCCGTCGGCCCCGGCAGCGGGCGGGGGCGTAGCCCAGGACTCGGCCGACAGCCGCGGCAGCGGGCGGGCGCGTGGCCCGGGGCTCGGCAGAGCCCGGGCCACCGCGTCACTTGCCCAAGTGGCGTTCCGCGAAGTCGAGTTCCAGGCGGACCTGCTTGATGCGTTCGTCGACGACCAGGGAGCCGTGGCCCGCGTCGTAGCGGTAGACCTCGTGGACGGCTTCGCGCGCGCCGAGGCGGGTCACGTAGTTGTCGATCTGGCGGATGGGGCAGCGGGGGTCGTTGACCCCGGCCGAGATGTACACGGGGACCTTCACCGCGTCGACGTACGTCAGCGGGGAGGACGCCTCGAAGCGCTCCGGGACCTCTTCCGGGGTGCCGCCGAGGAGCGTGCGGTCCATGGCCTTCAGCGCCTCCATCTCGTCGTGGTACGCCGTGACGTAGTCGGCGACCGGGACGGCGGCGATGCCGAGGGCCCAGGCGTCGGGCTGGGTGCCGACGCCGAGGAGGGTCAGGTAGCCGCCCCAGGAGCCGCCGGTGAGGATCAACCGGTCGGGGTCGGCCAGGCCGGACTTCACCGCCCATTCGCGGACCGCCGCGATGTCCTCCAGCTCGATGAGGCCGACGCGGTGCTTGAGCGCGTCGGTCCACGCGCGGCCGTAACCCGTGGAGCCGCGGTAGTTGACCCGGACCACCGCGTAGCCGTGGTCGACCCAGGCCGCCGGGCCCGCCGCGAACGAGTCGCTGTCGTGCCAGGTCGGGCCGCCGTGGATCTCGAAGACGGTGGGCAGTGGTCCTGTGGCGCCTGCCGGCTTCTGGATCAGGGCGTGGACGCGGCCGCCGGGGCCTTCGACCCAGACGTCCTCCACGGGGACGGATCCCGGGGACTTCTGGCCCGGCGGGTCCAGGACGATCTCGCCGGTCGTCGAGCGGACGACGGACGGCTCGGCCGCCGACGACCACAGGTACTCCACCGTCCCGTCCGGACGGGCCGTCGCCCCGGAGACCGTGCCGGGCGGGGTCGCTACCTTGGCCAGCTCGCCGGAGGCCAGGTCGTAGCGCCACAGGTCGCTGCGCGCCTCGAAGCTGTGCGCGATGAGGAGGGCCGAGCCGTCCGGATACCACTCGGCGGCCACGTCACCGGGCAGGTCGAGACCCAGGTCGGTCTGCTCGCCCGTCGCCACGTCCCACACGAGGGGCTCCCAGCGGCCGCGCCTCTGGTGCCCGATGAGCAGTCGGCTGTCCCCGTCGACGGGGGCGAAGCCCAGCACTTCGAGGCCCAGCTCGACCGTGCCGCCCTCGGTGTCGTCCAGCTCGGCGACCGCCGAACCGTCCGGGCGCAGCACCTTGAGCGCCGAGTGCATCGCGTCGCCGTGCTCGGTGTGCTCGACGGCGATCAGCGAGCCGTCGTGCGAGAGGTCGCCGACCCCGGCCGACTCGCGGTGCCGGTAGATCTCCACCGTGGCGTCGCCGGCGCGGGCGACGTGGATCGTCGATCCGTCCTCGTCCGTCGAGCGGCCCACGACGGCCGTGCGCCCGTCGCGGCCGATGGCCAGGCCCGCGGGGTAGGAGGGGTCGAGGCCGGGAACCGCGGGGTCGTCCACATCGCCCACGACCAGGGCGGCGTCGAACGGACGGCGCCGCCAGACGCCGAACTCGTCGCCGTCCTTGTCGTCGAACCACCAGATCCACTCGCCGTCGGGCGAGAGCACCCCGTCCGTCGTGCCGTTCGCCCGGTGGGTGACCTGGCGCTGCTCCCCCGTCGCTCGGTCCCACGCGTACAGCTCGTACGTCCCCGTCGCGTTCGAGACGAACAGGGAGCGGTGCGGTGCGTCCTCCGCCCAGTCCGGCAGCGACACCCGCGGTGCCCGGAAGCGCTTCTCCCAGTCGGGCATGTCTGCCTGCTGCGGCTCGGTGGACCTGGTGCTCTCAGTCATGGCCCCATAGTGCCTGGCCCGGCCCGTCTCGCGCCGGGGAGGTCCCCAGCCTGTGGACAACCTCTCGGCGCCGGCACGCTCGGCCGACCGCCGGCCGGCACGCGAAGCGGGCCCCGCGTTCCCGGAACACGGTCCGGGCCAGTCCCGCGGAAGCGGCGTGTTCGCAGGTCAGGGCCGTTGTCAGTGGCGAGGTGCAGACTTTTTCGCATGACCGATCTACGCAAGGCCGTCGAGAGTTACTGGGCTACTGCGGACGCCCGGGACTGGGCAGCGTTCGCGGAGCTGCTCGCCGAGGACGTCGTCTACACCCTGCCGCAGACGCGCGAGCGCATCAGCGGCCGGGAGCGGTACGTCGAGTTCAACCGGGAGTACCCGGGCGACTGGCACGTCCGGATCGAGCGCGTCATAGCCGAGCCCGGTCAGGCCGTCACCTGGACCCACGTCACAGTGGGCCTGGAGGAGATGCACGCGATCACGTTCTTCACGGCGGACGCCCGGGGCCGTATCGCCACGGTGACCGACTTCTGGCCCGAGCCCTACGAGCCTCCGGCGGCCCGGGACCATCTGGCCGAGCGGTACTGAGCAGGCCCCACGGGCGAGTCCGGCCCGGCCGCACCGTACCGTGGACGGCGTGTACCGGTTCCTGCTGACGCCCCGCTGGTGGGGGATCAACGTCTTCGTGCTGTTGGCCATCCCCTTCTGCGTCTTCATGGGGTCATGGCAGTTGGGGCGGTTCGAGGACCGCGTTCAGGATCACCGGACGGCGGACGCGGCGGCCTCGTCGGCCAGGACGGAAGCCGCCCGGCCCCTGGCCTCGATGCTGCCCGTCACCACCGAGACGTCCGGCAGGCGGACCACCGCGACGGGCCGGTACGGCAAGCAGTTGCTGGTCCCGGGCCGGGAACTGGACGGCAGGAGCGGGTACTACGCGCTCGCGATGCTGCGGGTCGACGGCGGCAAGACGCTGCCCGTCGTCCGGGGCTGGCTGCCCGGCACGGCGGACGCGGCGAAGGCCCCGGCCCCGCCCACCGGCGAGGTCACGGTCACGGGCTCGCTCCAGGCGTCCGAGAGTCCCGGTTCGAACGGCGTCAGCGCGGTCGGCGGGCTTCCCGCCGGGCAGACGGCCGCGATCAGCTCCGCGTCACTGGTGAACCTCGTGCCGTACACCCTGTACGACGCGTGGATCACGCTCGACAAGGCCGACGCCGGGATGAAGGCGGTGCCTCCGAGCGCGCCGGCGAACACCGGACTCGACCTCAAGGCGTTCCAGAACCTCGGTTACACCGGCGAGTGGTTCGTCTTCGCGGGCTTCGTCGTCTTCATGTGGTTCCGCCTGCTGCGCCGCGAGACGGAGTTCGCCCGCGACGCCGAACTGGGGCTGCTGCCGGAGACCCGGGAGCCCTCGGGCGGCCCCGAAACCCCGGCCGCCCCCGAAGCCATGGCCGCCACGGCCACGCCGGAGAAGGAGTCCGAGGACGCCGCCGCCACCGCGGTCGAGCCGTCCGGGACGGCCTGAGCGGACCGACAGGGCGGCGACGAACCACCGCCGCCGCCCGGTACCGAACGGATCACCCGTCCGTCAGGACGAGGCCAGGATCCCGGTGCGATACACCGTGCCCGCGCAGGCATTGCCCACGGTGACCGACGCGCTCGCGCCGCCGGTCGCCGCCGTACCGGAGACGACGACACTGCCGTCCAGCGTGCCGTCCTCGACGAGGAGCTGGGGCGAGGTGCCCTCCGCGCCGGAGCCGGCGGTCGTACCGCCGGTGTCGGTGGCTCCCTGCGTCGGGGTGGGGTCCGGTGAGGGCTCCACGGTCGGGCAGGTCGACGAGGGCACCCAGGCGAACTTCACCACGTACGAGGCGCCCGGCTGGAGCACCAGGGACGTGACCTCCGTGGACGGGTCGGGCAGCGCGGTGGCCGCGTCGCCCCCCACATGCGTCGCCACACCGATCCTGGCGGGGTCCGCCGCGCCCTGGGCGAGCGCGTTGACCGTGCCGGCGCCGGTGACCGTGCAGGCGGTGGTGGAGATGTTCGAGACGGTGAAGGAGCCGTAGACCGCGCCGGCGGCGTCCGGTGCGCCCGCCGTACCGGAGGCCCCGCCGAGCTGGTCCGCCGTGCATGTGAGAGCGGCCGAGGCGGAGGCAGAGGGATCGGTGCCGCCCGTGGCGGCCCCTCCCGCGCCCTTGTCCGTGCCGCCCGGTGTCTCCGTCCTGGCGTCGTCGCTCTTGGACGTGCCCGTCGAGCCCGCCGCCTTGCCGGAGCCGCCGTCCGATCCCTTGCCCTCGCTCGCGCCGCCCTGGGCCTGTGAGCTGTTGGCCGCGATGGACGGGTCGGGGTTCGACCCCGAGGAGTTGGAGACGTGGACGAACGCCGGGATCGCCGTGCCCATGAAGAGAGCCGCCGCCGCCATGCCGACCACGGCCTGGCGCTTGCGCGCCCGCCGCGCCGGAACCGCCCGGCGCAGATGCTCCAGGGTGCCGTCGGTGGGTTCGATCTCCTGAACGGCCTGGTGCAGCAGCCGGCGCAGTGCCAGCTCGTCGCCGCCGAACCCTTCGGGTCCCGGTCCGTCCGTGTCCGGTGTGCCGGGCTGTTCGTCGGGGCCGTTGTTCACATTTCCGTTCCCAGCGTGCGATTGCGTGTGCTCGTGTTCCGGGCGTCCCTCGTCCTCGGGGCGCCGCCGGCCGTCGTGCTCGTTCATGCCGAAGCCCCCATGGCGACACGGAGCGCGGCGATGCCACGCGAGCCGTACGCCTTCACCGAACCCAGGGAGACACCGAGCGTCTCGGCGACCTGAGCCTCGGTCATGTCCGCGAAGTAGCGCAGGACCAGGACCTCGCGCTGGCGCCGCTGGAGCCCCTTCATCGCCTTGATCAGGGCGTCGCGCTCCAACTGGTCGTACGCGCCTTCCTCGGCGCTCGCCATGTCGGGCATCGGCTTCGAGAGGAGCTTGAGGCCGAGGATGCGCCGGCGCAGGGCCGAACGCGACAGGTTGACGACGGTCTGACGCAGGTAGGCGAGCGTCTTCTCCGGGTCCCGGACGCGTTTGCGCGCCGAGTGCACCCGGATGAACGCCTCCTGGACGACGTCCTCGCAGGAGGCCGTGTCGTCGAGCAGAAGCGCCGCGAGACCGAGGAGCGAGCGGTAGTGCGCCCGGTAGGTCTCGGTCAGATGGTCGACGGTCGTGCCCGCCGCCAGGCTGTCCTGGGCGCCGTCACGCTGACTCGGGATGCGGGCGGGCCGCGCTGAGGGCATGGGGGCGATCACCGGCATGCCGCCGGGCGCGCCGGGGCTGCGGGGTCGGCGGGGTGGACGCAGGGCCATGCCCCTTGTCTGGACCGCGGTGAATTCGAGTACCTCTGCCACGCCAGTTGGACACACGTCCCCCCGGGAGGGTTGTACGAGACAGGCGTCACAATCGCGGCGGGTGCCGCTCCGGCCGGAAACCTCTCCCCAGGAACGCCCCCCGGACTCCCCGCCGTTACGCCGTCCCGCGCGCGCGACAGTGCACCAGATGCCCTCATGCGTAACAGCTCTTCCCCTGTGCCCAATGCTCCGCCGCCCCCCGGACGCCCCTGAATGGCGACGGCGAAGACGCTCACGGCCCCGCGCGCGGTTGCGTGGGACGGCAGTAAATCTTCGAACGCCGACACGAGTCCGTACAAGTGGTCAGGACCATTAAGTTGATCACTGAACCGACAGAGATCCTACAAATCTACGCGCCGGGGGGCACCGGGATTTCGGCCGGAGGCCGCCGGCAGCGGAGAACCTGCGGAACGGCCGCCCGGCGGAGCACCGGATCCACAGGGTCCCGACGGGCCGCGAAGCCCTGACGATCTACGGAGTCCTGCTGATCTCAGCCGCCACCAGCTCGGCGATCTGAGCGGTGTTCAGGGCCGCGCCCTTGCGCAGGTTGTCCCCGCACACGAACAGTTCGAGGGCCGTCGGGTCGTCCAGTGCCCGGCGGACCCGGCCCACCCAGGTCGGGTCGGTGCCCACCACGTCCGCGGGAGTGGGGAACTCACCGGCGGCCGGATTGTCGAAGAGCACGACGCCGGGCGCGGTGTCCAGGATCTCCCGGGCCTTGCCGACGGTCACCTCGTCCTGGAAACGGGCGTGCACGGTCAGGGAGTGCGTGGTGACGACGGGAACCCGGACGCAGGTCACGGCGACCTTCAGCCGGGGCAGACCGAGGATCTTGCGGGTCTCGTCGCGCACCTTCATCTCCTCCGAGGACCAGCCATCCTCGGCGAGCGACCCGGCCCACGGCACCACGTTCAGGGCGACCGGCTCCGGGAACGGCCCTGTGTCGTCGCCCACGGCCCGGCGTACGTCACCGGGGTTCGTTCCCAGTTCGGTGCCCGCGACCAGGGACATCTGGCGGCGCAGGGTGTCGATACCCGCCCGGCCCGCACCGCTGACCGCCTGGTACGAGGAGACGACGAGCTCCCGCAGCCCGAACTCGGCATGCAGGGCACCCAGCGCCACGATCATGGACAGGGTCGTGCAGTTCGGGTTGGAGACGATCCCGCGCGGGCGCACACGCGCGGCGTGCGGATTCACCTCGGGAACGACGAGGGGCACTTCCGGGTCCATGCGGAAGGCGCCGGAGTTGTCGACGACGACCGCGCCCTTGGCGGCGGCGATCGGCGCCCACTGGGCGGCCACCTCGTCCGGTACGTCGAACATGGCGACGTCGACCCCGTCGAAGGCCTCCTCCGACAGGGCCGTCACCTCGACCTCCTCGCCGCGCACGGCCAGCTTGCGGCCGGCCGAGCGCGGCGAGGCGATCAGTCGGATCTCGCCCCAGATGTCCGCGTGCTGGGACAGGATCTGGAGCATGACCGTGCCGACGGCTCCGGTCGCTCCCACGACCGCGAGCGTCGGTCGTCGGGTCATCGCCCGGTGCCTCCGTAGACGACGGCCTCGTCGCTGTCGGAGTCGAGCCCGAAGGCGGTGTGCACGGCACGGACGGCGTCGTTGACGTCGTCGGCGCGGGTGACGACGGAGATACGGATCTCCGAGGTCGAGATCAGCTCGATGTTGACCCCGGCGTCGGTGAGCGCCTCGAAGAAGCCGGCCGTGACACCGGGGTTGGTCTTCATGCCCGCGCCGACCAGCGAGATCTTGCCGATCTGGTCGTCGTAGCGCAGCGACTCGAAGCCGATGACGCCCTTCGCCTTCTCCAGGGCGTCGATGGCCTTGCGGCCCTCGGTCTTCGGGAGGGTGAAGGAGATGTCCGTCAGGCCCGTGGTCGCCGCCGACACGTTCTGCACGATCATGTCGATGTTGATCTCGGCGTTGGCGATGGCGCGGAAGATCGCGGCGGCCTCGCCCGGCTTGTCCGGGACACCGACGACCGTGACCTTGGCCTCGGAGGTGTCGTGAGCGACACCGGAAATGATGGCCTGCTCCACCTTCTGGTCCCCTTGCTGCTGTGTCTTTCGAACGGGCGGTGCGCTGCTGACCCAGGTGCCCTGAAGTCCGCTGAAGGACGACCGCACGTGGATCGGGATGTTGTAACGGCGGGCGTATTCCACACAGCGGTGGAGCAGCACCTTCGAGCCGGAGGCGGCGAGCTCCAGCATGTCCTCGAAGGCGATCCAGTCGATCTTCTTCGCCTTCTTCACCACGCGCGGGTCGGCGGTGAACACGCCGTCCACGTCGGTGTAGATCTCGCACACCTCGGCGTCGAGCGCCGCGGCCAGCGCGACGGCCGTGGTGTCGGACCCGCCGCGGCCCAGCGTGGTGATGTCCTTCTTGTCCTGCGAGACGCCCTGGAAGCCGGCGACGATGGCGATGTTGCCCTCGTCGAGCGCCGTACGGATACGGCCCGGGGTGACGTCGATGATCCGGGCTTTGTTGTGGACCGAGTCGGTGATGACGCCTGCCTGGCTGCCGGTGAAGCTCTGGGCGCTGTGGCCCAGGTTCTTGATCGCCATGGCCAGCAGGGCCATGGAGATCCGCTCTCCGGCGGTCAGCAGCATGTCGAACTCTCGTCCGCTGGGCATCGGAGATACCTGCTCGGCGAGATCGATCAGCTCGTCCGTCGTGTCGCCCATCGCGGAAACGACCACGACCACCTGGTGGCCGTTCTTCTTCGCTTCCACGATCCGCTTGGCGACGCGCTTGATGCCCTCGGCATCGGCTACGGAGGAACCTCCGTACTTCTGCACGACAAGGCCCACGTGCGCTCCTCGCTCAGTCCGTCTCTGCACCGCACTACTGCGGTCGGCTCAGTCTAACGAGCGGCCGGATTTCCCTTCCGGGGTGTCGCATCGTGAGATGTCCCGCTCACGACGTGATCACTCCGGGCTGTCAGGTCGGCAAGGGGATCCGGCCGCTCCGAGACGGCACCTGCCCGTACCGGAGCCCCGCCACTCCGAACGTGCCCCAGGTCACACCGGGGACGGGGCGGAAAGCGGAGGGCCGGACGGGTGTCGCCGGTGCTCGGCCGTGCGCGGGCCGAGCCGCCCGGCGGGCCAGTTGACCGTGCGCAGACCGAGCGGGCCGGCGGGCTACTTGACCGTGCGCAGACCGAGCGGGCCGGCGATCTCCTCCACCATCACCTTGCCGGCCTCCTCCGCGAGCGCTTCCTCGCCGAGGCCCTGGTCGGTGTCGAGGCCGTTCAGCTCCTCCAGGGGCTGGTTCAGCCGGACGTGGGCGACCACGGACTGCAGGGCGCGCAGGGTCGCGGAGGCCGTGGAGCCCCAGTTCGAGAAGTAGGAGAACTGCCACCACCACAGCGCCTCCGTGGTGCGGCCCGCGCGGTAGTGGGCCATGCCGTGGCGCAGGTCGGTGATGACGTCGGCGAGGTCGTCGGAGATACGGGCCGGGACCGGGGCCTTGCGGGGCTCGTACGGGTCGAAGACCTCGGAGTAGACGTCGATCGGCTCCAGCATCACGGCGAGACGCTCGCGGAGTTCGTCCACGTCCGCCTCCGGGCCGAGATCGGGCTCGTAGCGCTCGTCGGGAACGATGTCCTCGTGCGCCCCGAGACGGCCGCCGGCCAGCAGGAGCTGGGAGACCTCCAGCAGGAGGAAGGGCACGGCCGAGTCCGGCTCGTCGCCCTTGGCCACCTCGGTGACGGCGACCAGGAAGCTCTCCACCTGGTCCGCGATCTGGACCACGAAGTCGTCGGGGTCCGGACTTGTCTCGTGCAGCGTGGCGTCAGACATCTAGAAGTCGTCTCCCCTCGAAGGCGCGGCCGAGTGTGACCTCGTCCGCGTATTCCAGGTCGCCACCCACCGGGAGGCCGCTGGCCAGGCGGGTGACCTTGAGGCCCATGGGCTTGATCATGCGGGCGAGATACGTGGCCGTGGCCTCGCCCTCCAGGTTCGGGTCCGTGGCCAGGATGAGCTCGGTGACCGTGCCGTCGGCGAGGCGGGCCAGGAGTTCCCTGATCCGCAGGTCGTCCGGGCCGACGCCCTCGATCGGGCTGATCGCGCCGCCGAGCACGTGGTACTTCCCCCGGAACTCACGTGTGCGCTCGACCGCGACGACGTCCTTCGGCTCCTCCACCACACAGATCATCGAGAGGTCGCGGCGCGGGTCGCGGCAGATGTTGCACAACTCCTCCTGCGCGACGTTGCCGCAGGTCGCGCAGAAGCGGACCTTCGCCTTGACCTCCATGAGGGCCTGTGCGAGCCGGCGGACGTCCGTGGGCTCCGCCTGCAGGATGTGGAAGGCGATCCGCTGCGCGCTCTTGGGACCGACGCCGGGGAGCCGCCCCAGTTCGTCGATGAGGTCCTGAACAACGCCTTCGTACAACGGACTGCCTTTCCGAGTGCTTCGGTACCGCCTGGTCCCGTCCTACTGTTTCTTCCTGGTCCGTACGGTAGTTGGATGCCGCCGGTCTTAGAAAGGCAGACCGGGGATACCGCTGCCGCCGCCGAGCCCCTGGGTGAGCGGGCCGAGCGTCTGCTGCTGGAGCGCCTGCGCGTTCTCGTTCGCCGCGTGGACGGCCGCGACGATCAGGTCGGCGAGCGTCTCGGTGTCCTCGGGGTCGACCGCCTTCGGGTCGATCACCAGGGCGCGGAGCTCTCCGGAGCCCGTCACGGTCGCCTTGACCAGGCCGCCGCCCGCCTGGCCCCCGACCTCCGTGCGCGCCAGCTCCTCCTGCGCGTTCGCGAGGTCCTGCTGCATCTTCTGGGCCTGCTGCAGCAACTGCTGCATATTGGGCTGGCCACCACCGGGAATCACGATCAGCTCCTGGTTTCGAGTACGGCTGTCCGAGCGCTTCTTCCTGTCCAGCACGAGCCTACGTGGTCTAAGGGCCCGTCGCCCAAGCACTCTTTCGAGTGATATCACAGCGGCGCCTATACCTGATCAAGGCCCTCTTCCGGGCGGAAAAGCCGGTAAACCCGGTCCATCGCCACCCATTGGGCGGTAGGAAGGGGGCTGCGCATTTGCACCACGCGTCACACGACGTCACGCACCGCACGCGCTGTCCGTGCCGTCACCGTCGTCACGACGCCACCGTCGTCCGTCATCACCGTCGTCAACTAGGGAGTGCCGGGTGAGTCAGCCGGAGATGCAGCCGGAGGGGCCGCTCCAGGACGGGCGGGGCGAGGGCGCGGCGGGGCTGCGGCCGGGCGACCTGACCGGTCGGCCGTTTCCGCTCGGCGACTGGGGAGAGCCCGCCGAGCGGCTCCACGAGCTCTACCGCTGGGTGGAACAGGGGGCGCTCGACACGGCCGCCTGGTACCTCTCCGACCGCGTGTGGAAGCGGTGGGCGGCACGGGTGCTGCGGTCCGGTGTCACGCTGGGGGCCGTCTCCGGGGCCGCGCTGCCGCTGCTCGACCTCACCGGATCGGTGCGGGGGGCGGCTCCGTGGGGCTATCTGGCGCTGCTGCTCGCGGCCTCCTGCGTCGGCGTCGACCGGTTCTTCGGCGTGACCTCCGGATGGATAAGGGACGTGGCCACCGCCCAGGCCGTCCAGCGACGGCTTCAGGCGCTGCAGTTCGACTGGGCGTCCGAGAGTGTCCGGGAGGTCCTCGGGCCCGCCGACGGAACGGCCAGCGAGGCCGCCGACCGGTGCATCGGCGTGCTGCGCCGGTTCTCGGAGGACGTCACGGAGCTGGTGCGCACCGAGACGGCGGACTGGATGGTGGAGTTCCGCACGGGACCGGCGCCGCTGGGGATCCAGTCCTCGGCGGCGGGCGCGCCCCGCCCCGACGGGCCGCCGCTGAACGGCCGCACCCCGCTGCCGCCCGGAACCCGTCCGAACATGCCCCGCCAGCGCCCGCCCGAGCCCAGGTAGCCGGGGCGCCGGCGCCCGCCCGAGCCCCGGCGGCCGGGCGCCACGCCGTCAGCCGGCTCCGCAGATCCTCAGCCCGACCGGCGTCCCGCAGGGGAGATGGCCGTGGGTGCGGATGACGTCCTGGCCGCTGCCCCGGCCGATGTAGGAGAGGAAGCTGGAGGCGAGCGAGTCGGCGGGCGGCTGTCCGTAGGTGTAGGCGTACTCGATCTCGCGGTACGGGTACTCCGAGGTGCCGTGCTCCAGGTCCTCGACGGAGGCGACGTGACCGTCGAGGCTGATCCGGTGCAGGCCCCTGCGGCCGGTGGCGTCGTTGAGTTCGCTGTAGCCGATCGCGCCGGGCAGCTTGGCGACCGTGTCGAGCACCTGCTCGGTGGAGTCGAGTTCGCACCGCGCGACCCGTGCCGTCGCGTCGTCCTTGTGGACACAGTCGAGCGAGGAGTTGGCGATCTCGCCGCGCCCGAGCACCCGGCGCTGGAACACCTGCCGGGTGCCGGAGTTGGCGTCCCGGCTGACCAGGAGGACGGGTCTGTCGGGTCCGCCGAGCTGCTTCCAGTTCGTGATCTCGCCGCGGTACAGCCGCCGTACGTCGGTCAGCGACAGGTTCCTGACCGGGACGGCGTCGTTGACGACGAGCGTGAACACCGACACCGCGATCCGGTTCTCCCGCAGGTGCGGGAAGTCGCCCGGCTTGGGGCCGTCGGAGAGCGCGACGAGAGCCGGGGACCCCTTCTTCGACGCCCGCCCCGCCGCGTCGAGCTCGCGCACACCGGCCGTGCTGCCGTGGGTGTCCACCGTGATCGTGGCGCCCCGGCAGTCGTGCTCGTACTTCTCGGCCAGTTCGCGCGCCACCGGCTCGAAGGCGGTCGAGCCCGTGACGGCCAGCGTGCCCCGCTCGCAGCCGATCGGGGGCGGGGTGTCGTCGCGCAGGACGACGATCACGGCGAGCGTCACGACGCACACCGTCAGCAGGACGGTGATCAGCCGCGCGGCCCGGCTGAACAGCGGCGGCTTGTCGTCCGGTGTCGTACTGCGGTTGGGCCGGACCTCGCCGTCCCGGATGCCCCCGACGATCCGTACCGGACAGCCCACGTCGCCGCCCGACAGCAGGACCAGCAGTTTGAAGTGCTCGCCCCGGTTGAGCGGGACCCGCGGGATGCGCAGCGTGCCGCGCTCGTAGCTGAGACCGGCGGCCGGAGTGAAGTGGTCCATCAGATGGTCGGTGCCGGGCGGCTGGGTCACGGACACCCCGCGGATCGTGCGATCGGTGAACACCGCGGTCAGGCCGTGCCGCTCGCGGCTCGTGTAGTCCTCTCCGACGATGCTCTGCGAGCCGTCGTTCTCGATCCGCAGCAGTACGAGGGTGGCGTCGGACATGCCGGGTGTCTCGTCGAAGAGTCCGAGCCGTACGTTCGCCCGCCCCGAGCGGACGCCGTCGCCGATGGGGTTGTCCATCTGGACGCGGTAGCCGACGGTCTTGCGGCGCGGCACCCGCCGCTCGTACCAGACCATCACGGCGGAGGAGACGACACCGATCACGGCGGTCCCGACGGCCACGACGTTCTCTGCGCTCAGCCACTCCACGTGAGCCACTCCCCCGAGCACTGCCCTGCGGTGCGGTCACCGTACGACTCCGGCCGGAAACAACCCACATACGGGGAGTGAACTTCAACAACCTGGCCAGACACGGCGGTTGGCGCGCCCCTCGGGCCGGCCGGCCCGTCCCACAGCCGTTCCGCGGGCGGTTCCGGGCCGTCCCGCGGGCCGCTGCCCGCGGGACGGCCCGGGACTCAGCCGCTCCTGGTGTAGGTCAGCTCGGCCTCGGCCGCCGAGCCGGTCTTCGCCCGCCGCAGCCGGCCGTCCGACAGCAGGGTGACCTCGGAGGCGTCACCCGGGTTGCAGGACGGCGGTCCGCCGACGGTGACCTCGGAGGGGCCGAACTCCAGCGGCCCGCCGGACCCCGGGGTGGCGGCGAGGGCGGCCTGGAAGACGCAGTGGTACCCGGCCGAGCCGTCCGCGACGATCGTCAGCACCGTGGTGCCGACACCGCCCTGCTGGATCGTCATCCGGCGCGTGTGGTGGCCGGTTTTGTTGTCGATGACCGCGTCCCAGGTGCCGAGGAACGCCTCCGGGACGGTGCCCGCCTGCGTCGTCTGCGTGCTGGGCGGCACCGTGGTGGCGCCGTCCGGAACCTGCGAGGCGCTCTGCCCCGGTGTCGTCGGCGCGCCGGAGGCGGAGCCGGACGCCTTGGCGTCGTCCTGGCCGCCCCCGCCCCCTCGCCCGTTCAGCAGCGCGAACACGCTGCCGCCCGCGCCGAGCGCGACGACCAGGGCCACGACCACGAGGAGGGCCGTGGACCGGCCGGTCCGCTGCGCGGGCTCCGGTCCGAGCGGGGCGACACCGTGACCGTACGGAGGGGTCGGGCCGTACGGCGGGGTCGCGCCGCCGGGACCGTACGGCTGGGCGGCCGCACCCGGACCGTAGGGAGGTGTCGAACCGTACGGCGGCTGGGCCGCACCCCACCCGGCCTGCGGATAGCCGTACGCGGGGTGGGCCGGGCCCTGGCCGGCGGGTCCCGGGTGCTGCTGCGGATAGCCGTAGGCGGGGTGCGGGCCGGCCGGCGCCGCAGGGGGAGGCGTCGCGCCCGAGCCGCCGATCACGGTCGGGAGATGGTTCACGGGGCCGGGCTGCCCCGGAGGCGGCGGGGTGGCGCTCCCGTCGGCGGGCGCGTGTTCCGGGGAGGCCTCGGAGGACGCGGCGGGCGCCGAGGAGGAGGCCGACGGCGTCGAGGAGGCGGCGGAAGCCGAGGCGGCGGGCGAGACGGCGGGCGGCTTGGAGAGATCGGGAGTGGCGACGGGTGCCGGCGGCAGGGCGAGCAGGGCGCCGGGCGCCGGAGCACCGGCCGGGAGCTGCGGCGGTCCCTGGTCCGGGTTCTCCGTGTCCAGCAGCCGCACGGCGTGCCGCCCGAGCTGGGCCACCAGCGAACCGGGCAGCCAGGGGTCGAGGGTGCGGCCCTCCGAGACGGTGTCCTCCGCGCCCGTGCGCTCCAGGATCTCGTCGAGACCGGGCCGGGCGCCGGGATCCTTGCGCAGACAGTCCCGTACGAGGTCGGCGAGCCCCTCGGGCACCCCCGTGAGGTCGGCCTCCTCCTGCGCGATGCGGAACATCATGGCGTGCACACCGCTGTTGGCCGCGCCGAACGGAAGGGCGCCGGTGGCCGCGTACGACAAGACCGAGCCGAGGCAGAAGATGTCGCACGCGGGCGTGACGCGGTCGCCGCGCACCTGCTCGGGAGCCATGAATCCCGGCGAGCCGACGAGCGCCCCGGTGTGGGTCAGGCCGCCGTCCGTCACCGTCTCCAGGGCACGTGCGATGCCGAAGTCGATGACGCGGGGGCCGTCGATGGTGACGAGGACGTTCGAGGGCTTGAGGTCACGGTGGATCAGACCCGCGGCGTGGATGTCCTGGAGGGCGTGCGCGAGACCCGCGGCGAGGATGCGCACGGACCGCTCGGGCAGTGCGCCGTGATCGCGTCCGACGACGGCCTGGAGCGAGGGCCCCGCGACATAGCCGGTGGCCACCCAGGGAATCGGGGCATCGGTGTCCGCGTCCAGGACGGGCGCGGTCCAGAGCCCGCCGACCCGGCGGGCGGCCCGCACCTCCTGGCGGAAGCGGGCCCGGAACTCCTCCTGCTCGGCGAGTTCGGGCCGGACGAGTTTGACGGCGACCGTACGTCCCCGGTCGGACCGCGCGAGATAGACGTGGCCCATCCCTCCGGCGCCGAGTCTCGCCAGCAGCCGGTACGCCCCGATCTGCTGCGGATCCCCCGCCCCCAGCTTCTCCATGGCAGTGCCCACCCTCCCCCATATGTGTGCAACAGACCGAGGATAGTGCGCCGTGACGGAAGCCGGGCGGGCCCGTGTCCACGGTTCCGTCACGGCTGGTGCCGTTTTGGTAACGGGCTGCATCGCCGCCCTTGCCGCCCCCGGGACCGCCCGAGCACGCCCCGGGACCGCCTCGGGACCGCCCCGAGCGCCCGGCGGACCCCCGTGCCCGGCTCCGTGACGGTTCCGCGCACCCCCGGCCAAGCCCGACAGTCTGTCGCGGAAAGCCCCCGACCGCAGACAGGACGCCGATACCGCGCCCGGTCCGTGGACATTTACGCTTCGCCGCATGACCCCTCAGCCCAACCCCCAGGCCGGCGCCGCCGTGAAGGCCGCGGACCGCGCGCACGTGTTCCACTCCTGGTCCGCGCAGGAGCTCATCGACCCGCTCGCCGTCGCCGGCGCCGAGGGGTCGTACTTCTGGGACTACGAAGGCAAGCGGTACCTGGACTTCACCAGTGGGCTCGTCTTCACCAACATCGGCTACCAGCACCCGAAGGTCGTCGCCGCGATCCAGGAACAGGCCGCGACCCTGTCCACGTTCGCGCCCGCCTTCGCCGTCGAGGCGCGTTCGGAGGCGGCCCGGCTGATCGCCGAGCGGACCCCCGGCGACCTGGACAAGATCTTCTTCACCAACGGCGGCGCGGAGGCCGTCGAGAACGCCACGCGGATGGCCCGCCTGCACACCGGCCGCCCGAAGGTGCTCTCCGCCTACCGCTCGTACCACGGCGCCACCTCCACGGCGATCAACCTCACCGGTGACCCGCGGCGCTGGCCGAACGACATCGGAGCGGCCGGTGTCGTCCACTTCTGGGCGCCGTACCTGTACCGCAGCCCCTTCCACTCCGACAGTGAGCGCCAGGAGTGCGAGCGCGCGCTCCAGCACCTGGAGGACACGATCGCCTTCGAGGGGCCCGGGACCATAGCCGCCGTGATCCTGGAGACGATCCCGGGCACCGCGGGGATCATGGCGCCGCCGGCCGGCTACCTCGCCGGAGTGCGCGAGATCTGCGACCGGTACGGGATCGTCTTCGTCCTGGACGAGGTCATGGCCGGGTTCGGCCGCACCGGCAAGTGGTTCGCGGCGGACCACTACGAGGTGACGCCGGACCTGATGACCTTCGCCAAGGGCGTGAACTCCGGCTATGTGCCGCTGGGCGGCGTGGCGATCTCCTCCGCCATCGCCGAGACCTTCGCCAGGCGGCCCTACCCGGGCGGGCTCACCTACTCCGGGCACCCGCTGGCCTGCGCCGCCGCGGTCGCGACGATCAACGTCATGGAGGAGGAGGGCATCGTCGGCCAGGCGGCCTCGATCGGCGAGACCGTCCTCGGACCGGGGCTGCGCGCGCTGGCCGAGCGGCACCCGAGTGTCGGCGAGGTGCGCGGCACGGGCGTCTTCTGGGCGCTGGAGCTGGTGAAGGACCGCGAGACCCGGGAGCCGCTGGTCCCGTACAACGCGTCGGGCGAGGCGAACGCGCCGATGGCCGCGTTCGGCGCCGCCGCCAAGGCCCGCGGTCTGTGGCCCTTCATCAACATGAACCGCACCCACGTCGTCCCGCCGTGCAACATCACCGAGGCCGAGGCCAAGGAGGGCCTCGCGGCCCTGGACGAGGCGCTGTCGGTGGCGGACGAGCACACGGTGTGAGGCCCTTGAGGTCCTGACGGTTCCCGCCCCTGGCGCCCAGGAGTTCCCCTTCCGACGCTCAGGGGGGCGCCCCTCCTGATGCTCGGAGGGCGCCGCTCCCGGTGGGGGTCGGTCGTGGTGGTTCTCCGTGTCCCTATAGGGGGTGGCGGGGAGTCGGACGGCCGGCCCCCACGGCGTATGGTGGCCTGCTCGACGAGGTACGCGAGTGGACGCGCGCACCGACCCACGCGACGGGGAGTGAGATCACCACCATGGCCGGCACCGGCGGCAGTGGCGCCGTAACACGCAGCACCCTGCGACAGCAGATCGCGGACGCGCTCCGTGACGAGGTGCTCGGCGGGCGCCTGCGGCCCGGCCAGGAGTTCACGGTGAAGGAGATCGCCGAGCAGTACGGCGTGTCCGCCACCCCGGTCCGCGAGGCCCTGGTCGATCTGTCGGCCCAGGGGCTTCTGGACGCTGACCAGCACCGCGGCTTCCGGGTCCACGAGTACTCCGGCGCCGACTACCGCGGCATGATCGAGGCGCGCAGCCTGATCACGGAGGGCATGTTCCGGAGCCTCGTGGCGAGCGGCATGCCGCAGGCCGACGACCCCCGCGCGCTCGCCGCCCTCGCGGCCGTCCGGCGCCGCGGCGAGGAGGCCCAGCGCGCGGCGACCGCCGGCGACCTGAACATCCTCATCGGCTACGACCTCCGTTACTGGCGCGAACTCAGCAACCTGTTCGGCAACAGCTATCTCGCCGACTTCCTGCACCGGATGCGGGTCCAGTCCTGGGTCTGCACGGTCCAGCACCTGCGCCACATCTCCGATCTCAAGGGCCATCTGTGGTCCGGCCACACCGAGCTGGTGGACGCCCTGGCACGCCGCGACGCGGACGGGGCGCGGGCGATCGTGACGGCGTACAACGAGCACGCGCTCACCCTCATCGAGCGCCTCGACGCCCCCTGAGACGCGGGCCCCGGCCGGATCATCCCGTTCCCGTGTTTGGGGACACTCCCGCCGGGTGATCGGGAGGATGGGGGCGTGGCCCCTGGAAACGGACAACCCCGGCCCCCCGGCGGCCCAGTTGCGCACCGGCCTCTTCACAGGACCGCCACGCGCATTACGCTGCCCTGACCACCCTGCACCCCAAGGAGCAAGAGGAGCCGTCTGTTGGCCTGTGACCTGTGGTTGGTCCCGCTCGTCGACGTGCTGTGCCACACCCCCGACAACCCCTTCGCCGAGGAACTCGCGCTCTACGACAAGGTGCTCGCCGAGGCCGGGCTTCCCCCGGTGCCGGTGTACACGTACATGCCGGGCCTGTCGGGTGACGTGGCCCCGGTCGCCGGCTTCGACTACGACGCGCTGCACTTCCTGCGCCGCGCGTACCTGCTCCAGATGTGCGGGCTCGCGGTGGCCCCGGTCGACGAACTCGGCGGCGACTACGAGCAGTTGCTGGAGATGTTCGAGACGAACGCCCAGCAGTCCCATCTGGTCTGGCACTACGACCACGCGGGCGCCTACGTCCCGGTGGACTTCCCGCACCCGCTGGCCAACGACGAACTCCTCGCGGGCGGCGGGCCGCTGGGCTCGTCCCAGGTTCTCCTGCGCGAACTCGAGTTCGTGGCCCCCTCGATCGGCATCGACCCGGCGAACCCGCCGGCGCCGCCGCAGCCCCCGAACGCCCCGACGGAGCTGGAGGAGCCCGCCGCTCCGGCCCCCTACGACTCCAGCCCCTTCGCCCGCGAGCGTCACGTCTGGCTGGGCCTCCACGCCGCGGCGACGCGGAGTCTCGCCCAGGGCTCCATGATCGTCTTCAGTTGATCCGTCCGTCTCGGGGTGCGGGGCCCGGTCTCATGGCCCCGCACCGCGGTCACCTCACGGCCCCGCACCGCGGTCCGGCCGTCAGCCGAGCTGGGACAGGCCCTGGTGGAGATCCTCCGCGTTCATGACGGGGGTGAGTTCCACGCGGGCACCGAGACTCATGAAGAACGGCTCGGCGATCCCCGGCATCTGACTGCTGTCCTGCATGTCGAAGACCATGTAGCAGGTGCGGCTGCCCTCGTGGGCGGTGAAGTAGGCCGACTCCGGCTTCAGCCGGTCCATCGTCCGCTGCATCAGCTCCGGCAGCTTTCCACTGCGGATGAGTTCGTTGGCCTTGTCCGTGTCCATGGTCGCCTTGAGCATCACGCGCATCGCGTTCTCCTTGTCCGTCTGCCGACGCACGCAGAAGCACCTGAACGTGCGCTTTCAGGCTATTCCCCCCGCCTTCGGCTGGCTCACCGCGGCGATCCGGACATCACTCTCTCCAGTGAGGCCCGGACCCACCCCGGTCAGCTCGACTCCCGCACCACCAGGCGGCAGGGAACCGTGTGGACGCCACCGAGGGCCGGTTCGGCAGTACCGGCGATGGCATCCGCGTCTGTACCTGTTTCGGTGTCGGTGTCGGTGTCGGTGTCCGCGTCGATCGCTTCCAGCAGGCGCAGCGCGGCGATCCGGCCGATCTCGGTGAGGTCCATGTCGATGGTGGTGAGCGGAGGGCGGCAGGCCAGTGCCATGGTGTCCCAGTTGTCGTAGCCGACGACGGCGATGTCGCCGGGAACGTCCACGCCCCGCTCGCGCAGCGCGTCGGCGACGCCCCGGGCGATCTGGTCGTTGCCGCAGAAGAAGGCGTCCGTGTCCGGGGCCGTGCGCAGCACCGCGTCGGCGGCCCGGCGCCCCCACGCCTCGCTCCACTCGCCGAAGTGGACACGCCCGCCGGCCAGTCGCAGCGAGGAACGCCCCAGGTGCTCGGCCGCGTGCCGGGCGCGGTCGCGGGCGGCGGCGTGGTGCTCGGGTCCGGTGACATGCGCGATCCGGGTGCGGCCCGCCGCCAGCAGGTGCTCCACCGCGAGCCGGGCGCCGCCCCGGTCGTCGGAGACGACGGAGGTGTCGGCCGGGTCGGTGGACGGGGAGAGCGCGTAGACGATCGGGATCGGGTCGACGCCGGTGAGCGGCGGGCGCGGGTCCGTACGGCGGCCGGTGACGATGATGCCGTCCACCCTGCGCTCCATCAGGTTGCGCAGATGGTGCTGCTCACGGATCGAGTCGCCCCGGGTGTCGCACAACAGCACGGAGATCTTCCCCGCGCCGAGCGCGTCCTCGGCGCCGAGCAGCACGGGGGTGGAGAAGCGGCCGATGCCGTCCGTCGTCATCAGACCGACCGTCCAGCTCCGGCCGGTGTGCAGGTTCCGCGCGTGCTGGTTGGGCCGGAAACCGAGCGAGTCGACGGCGTCGAGAACCCGCTGCCGGGTCTCGGGCCGCATCCGCCCGCCACCGTTCAGCGCCTTGGACGCCGTGCCCACGCTGACCCCCGCGAGGGCGGCGACATCGGCGAGCTTGGCCCGGACGGCGGAGGACGAGCGCGGAGCAGATGGCACGGGCAATCCTTTTCCTTCGCGTCGACCAGGACGTCACCGTCCCCAGTCGACGACATGGGCGACTCCATCGTGCCAGCGGCCGGAGGTCCGTGCCAGAGCCGGAACAGCAGAGAAAGTATTACGTCGCTCCCCTTGACCCCTTCGGCCACCTCCCCTCTACTTTCCGGCAGGAAAACGGTTGCTCAAACAAGCTCCGAACACCTCCCTGCCCTCGTTCGCGAGCACTTCCCTGCCCTAGTTCCCGAACACGTGACGACCAGTCGAACATCGAGCACGCGCCGACGAGAACCGGAGAACCATGCCCCGCACACACTCCGCCGCCCGCCCCGGCACGGGACCCGTCCACCCCACCCCCGGTGCTCGCGGCGCGCTGCGTCCCGCGCCCGCCACAATCGGCGCCGGCTTCTGGCACACCCGCCGTGAGGTCAACGCGCGCACGTCCATCCCCCAGGGCCCGGACCTGCTGGAGTCGGCGGGCAACCTGCACAACCTGCGGCTGGCGGCGGGCACGGCCGAGGGAGTGTTCCAGGGCGCCTACCCGTTCCTCGACACCGACGTCTACAAATGGCTGGAGGCCGCCGCCTGGCGGCTGGCCGAGGAACCCGCGGGCGCCCTCGCCGCCGAGGTGGACCGGATCATCGCCCTGGTCGCCGCGGCCCAGCAGCCCGACGGCTATCTCAACACCTGGTTCCAGCTCCGCGGGAACGGCGAGCGCTACAAGGACCTGCGCTGGGGCCACGAGCTGTACTGCGCGGGCCACCTCATCCAGGCTGCCGTGGCCCACCACCGCACCACAGGCCGCCCTCAACTCCTCGACGTGGCCCGCCGTTTCGCCGACCAGATCGACGCGACGTTCGGCGCCCCGGACAGCGGGAAGCCCCTGGACGGCATCGACGGCCATCCCGAGATCGAGACCGCCCTCGTCGAGCTCTACCGGGAGACCGGCGAGGACCGCTACCTCGACCTGGCCGCGTACTTCGTCGACCGCCACGGCCACGGCCTGCTCGGCGGTGAAGCCTACTGCCAGGACCGCGTCCCGCTGCGCGAGGCGACCACCGTGGAGGGCCACGCCGTACGGCAGTTGTACCTGCTGGCCGGGGCGGCGGACCTGGCCTCCGAACAGGCAGACCCCGAACTCCGCGCGGCCGGCGAACGCCTGTGGCGGGCCATGGTCGCGACGAAGACCCACCTCACCGGCGGACTCGGCGCCCACCACGACGAGGAGGACTTCGGAGACCCCTACGAACTCCCCAACGAGCGTGCCTACTGCGAGACCTGCGCCGCCATCGCCTCCGTCCAGTGGAGCTGGCGCATGGCCCTGCTCACCGGCGACGCCCGCTACTCGGACCTGATCGAACGCACCCTCTACAACGGCTTCCTGGCCGGGGTCTCCCTGGACGGCGAGCGCTGGCTGTACGTCAACCCGCTCCAGGTCCGGGACGGCCACACCGACCCCGGAGGCGACCAGTCGGCCCGCCGCACCCGCTGGTTCCGCTGCGCCTGCTGCCCGCCCAACGTCATGCGGCTGCTGGCCTCACTGGAGCACTACCTCGCCTCCACCGGTCCGGACGGCCTCCAGATCCACCAGTACGTCACCGGCGAGTACCGCGCCGACCTCGCCGGCGCCCCCGTCGTCGTACGCGCCGAGACCGACTACCCCTGGCACGGCACGGTCGCCCTCACCGTCGGGCGGACGCCCGACGCCCCCTGGACCCTCTCCCTGCGCGTCCCGCAGTGGTGCGGCTCCTTCCGCGTCCACGACGGCGAGCGGACGTACGACACGGACGCCCCCGTCCAGGACGGCTGGCTGCGCCTGGAGCGGGCCTGGACCCCCGGTGACCGGGTGATCCTCGAACTCGCGCTGGACGCCCGGCTCACCGCGGCCGACGCGCGCGTCGACGCCGTACGCGGCTGCGTGGCGATCGAACGCGGCCCGCTCGTCTACTGCCTGGAGCAGGCCGACCACCCGGGCGGCGGCCTGGACGGCATCGTCCTCGACACCACCCGCCCGCTCGCCGTCAAACAGCGCCCCGACCTGCTCGGCGGCGTCACCACCGTGCTGGCCGCCGGACACCGCCGCACCCCGCCCACCGACGGCTCCTGGTGGCCCTACGGCCCCGCCGACCGCACCGGTCCACCGCCCGGCGACCCGGTCGAACTCACCGCCGTCCCCTACTACGCCTGGGCCAACCGCGAGGACGGCGCCATGCGCGTCTGGCTCCCCACAACCTGACCCCACTCACCCCCACCCGCCCATCCCCCTCTGCCCGCCACCCCCGCTCCCCTCTGCCCCCCACTCCCCTTCTGCGCCCCCACTCGTCCGCACGTCTCTCCGCACGTCCGTCTCTCCGCACGTCCGTCTCCCGACAACGAGGTCGCCCCGTGAGAAGCACCCGCCGCACCCTGACCGCAGCCATAGCCACCGCCTGTGCCCTCGCCACCGTCACCGCGTGCGGCGGCGGCTCCGGCTCCTCGTCGACCGGCTCCTCCTCGACGTACACCTTCTGGGATCCCTACCCGCAGTTCGACGCCTCCTCCGACTGGGGCAAGCGCGTCACCGCCTGCGGCACCGAGGCCGGGGTCAAGGTCAAGCGCACCGCGTACGACACCACGGACCTGGGCAACAAGGCACTGCTCGCCGCCCAGCAGGGCAACGCGCCCGACGTGATGCTGGTCGACAACCCCGTCGTCTCCACCCTCGTGGAGGCGGGCATCCTCACCAAGACCAGCGACCTCGGCCTCGACACGGCCGCGATCCAGAAGAACATCATCGGCGCGGGCACCCTCGACGACGCGGCCTACGGCGTGCCCATCGGCGCCAACACCCTCGCCCTCTACTACAACAAGGACGTCCTCTCCGCCGCGCACGTGGACCCGGCCGGCATCAAGGACTGGGCGTCGCTGACGGCGGCCCTGAAGAAGGTCAAGACGGCGGGCAACAAGGGCATCACCTTCTCGGCCATCAACACCGAGGAGGGCAGTTTCCAGTTCCTGCCCTGGTTCTGGGGCGCGGGCGGAGACCTCACCCGGCTCGACTCCGCGAAGGGCGTGGCGGCGCTCACCCTGTGGAAACAGTGGGTCGACGAGGGCTACGCCCCCAAGGACGTACTGAACAACACCCAGACCACGAGCTGGCAGGAGTTCGCGACCGGGGACTACGCGTTCGGCGAGAACGGCACCTGGCAGCTCGGCAACGCCGAGAAGGCCGGATTCCCGTACGGGGTCGTCAACATCCCCGCGCAGAACGGCGGTTCGGCACCGGTGCCCACCGGCGGCGAGTTCGTCACGGTCCCCGTACAGAAGGACACCGGGCGCTACGACACGACCGCGAAGATCGTCACCTGCCTGACCAGCGCCGAGAACCTCCTGGCGAGTGACACCACGCTGACCTATGTGGCGCCCACCGCAGCGGTGCAGGCCCAGCAGGTCAAGGCGAACGCGAAGCTCAAGCCGTGGGTGGGAGCGGTGGCTTCGGCGCGGGGCCGCACCAGCGGGGGCCTCGGCACCAAGTACCCCACCATCTCCGAGCAGATGTGGACCGCCGTCCAGGGGGCTCTCTCCGGCGCGAAGACCCCCACCACCGCCCTGTCCGACGCCCAGTCCACAGCCTCCAAAGGCTAGGCACAGAAGCCCTGTTCGCCCCTGCCCGTCCCCCACCTGGGGCTCCGCTTCAGACCCCGCTCCTAAATCGCCGGAGGGGCTGAAATTCACGCCCGCACCCAAGCCACCGCGTACCCGCAGCCGGAATCCGGCGGAAGGGGACGTGCCGGTACATCGATGCCCGTCGCCACCGACGCCCACCTCTCACCCAACGGCGACGGGCTGATGCACCGGCACGGCCCCGCCCCACCCACACAAC